>WJIW01000564.1 GCA_014730065.1 Armatimonadia bacterium
CACGGAGCTTGGCCCGGTCATCGACGACGAGCAAGGAGTACTGTTGCAGGTTGCCCGCGGTGGGCGCCCGGCTGCCGGCATGCAGCAGCTCCCGAAGCAGCTCCTCGGGCACCGGATCGGGCTTATAGTCTCGGATGGAGCGGTGCTCGAGCAGGCTGGTCAGTACTGGACTCTCTTGGGTCTTGGGCTGGCTCATGGTGCCTCCCCTATGGCCTCGAAGGCTGTCCGCCTGGCAGGGCGGGTTGTTTAGGTCAGTCTAACTTCCAATGATAGCCGAAAGTCCCGTCGGCCCGCCAGAGGCTCCTGCGGAATGGAGCCAGCGCCAGGAGGTGCCGTCCCGCCGGGCACAGAAGTCTGCCCCCGATCGGGGCCGGGCTTCCGGTGCGCCTGCTTCGGGCTGTACCCGGGGGGACGCGCGGTCGTGGCAAGTCCCGATACAATATGCTCCAGCAAACGTCTCTGTACCTGAGGATCTGTACCTAAGGAATAGTAGGGAGGTGAAGTACATGAGGATTCTGGCGTTGATCGCCGTGATGTGCATCTTCGGCGGACTGCTGCTGTGTGTCGGCTGCGGCGCCAAGGAGGGCGGCACGGAGAAGGCTACCGCGCAAGATCAGGCAGAGCTGATTCAGCGCGGCACCACGCCGGGCAAGAAGATCGACGTGGAGGCGCCCGACCCGAACCAGCCGGTTGAGGGGGCTGCCGACAGCGCGGCGGCCGATGAGTAGGACTGATGCCGGAGCGCAGGTCTCGGCCTGACGCCCCCGGTACTCACGGGGTAGCTGCCAGGCCAGTGGGTCTGCGCCCGTTAGGAGGAGGATAGGATGAAGCGTCGTGGCTTCACACTGATCGAGTTGCTCGTCGTTATCGCGATTATCGCCATTCTCGCCGCGATCTTGTTCCCCGTATTCGCCAAGGCGCGCGCCAAGGCGCGCCAGACCCAGTGCCTTTCCAACGTAAGGCAGCTTGCTACCGCAGAGATGGCCTACAATCAGGATTACGACGGCTACTTCGTCCCTGTCTACAACGATGAGGCTATCTATGCCGGGACCGGCCCGCGGTGGGTCTGGGCCGACCAGATCATGCCCTATACCAAGAACCGGCAGATCTTCAACTGCCCCACCAATGGAGCGGATGACTGGGGTACGGACTTCGTGCTCAGCCCCAACGACCCCGTTGGCTGCATGCAGTGGACCCAGTACGCCATGAACATGGTCAACAGTTGGTGGTTCTTCCCCGAGGGCACGCGCGACATCGCCGGCCGCTGGGGCTGCCCCGTTCAGGGCGACTCGCTGCCCCGTCCCGCCGAGCATGGGATGATCTTCGAGGGACGCGTCTGGTACAGCCACTGGCTCGGTCACGGCCTGCAGGAGACCTCGGGCCCGACGGATTTCTCCGGCTACCCGTGGGGTCTGTACTACAGGACCGAGGAAGGGGTCGTCCTCATGGGCTTTATTACGGCGATGTACGGACTCACCGGCGGCAACGATGACCTCCTTCCCGTCCACAACGAGGGCCAGAACATTGCCTTCTGCGACGGCCACGCCAAGTGGCAGACCACGCAGTCCATGGTCTCGGGCATCCAAAGCGGAAACGGCCGGGCGCTGTTCAGCTTCGCTCCCTGGTAGGACTGTAGAGCACGACAGCTAAGGCTAACACCGAGCCCGCCATATCCTCGGCGGGCTCTTCTCTTGCCTACCGCCCACCCAGCCCCGAGAGCTGAATGCCTTCGGTGAAGAACCGCTGGTTGAAGACGAACACCAGGAACACGGGCAGCAGCACGATCACCGACGCCGCCATCAACAGAGTCCACTCGGTCCCATAGAGCCCCTGGAAGCTCGCCAGGCCGATGGGGAGCGTCTTCTTCGCCGTGGAGTTGATGAAGATCAGCGGGCCCATGAAGTCGTTCCATGAGGCGATGAAGGTGAAGGTGGCCAGGGTCGCCAGGGCGGGCTTGGAGAGCGGCAGAATCACATGCCGCAGCACGCCCAGCTTCCCGCAGCCGTCCATCCGCGCCGCGTCCTCCAGCTCCCGAGGGATCCCCATGAAGAACTGGCGCAGCAGGAATGTGCCGTAGGCCGAGAACAGCACGGGCAGGAACAGCGCCCAGTACGTGTCCACCAGGCCCAGCTCCCGCAGCAGGATGAAGACGGGGATCAACGTCACCACACCCGGCACCATCATGGTGGCCAGGTACCCGATGAAGAGCTGCTCCCGGCCGGGGAACTCCAGGCGGGCGAAGGCGTAGGCCGCCAGGGAGCAGGTGGTGAGCTGGCCCAGGGTGACCACGGCGGCCACGAAGATGCTGTTCAGGTAGAACATCACGAAGGCGTTCTCGACCTGGAAGGCGCGGATGGGCTTGTCGCCGATCCATATGTCGATGAGGTAGAACTCGTCGAGCTTGATCGCCTGCCATGCGTCGATGTAGTTCCGCCACTGGATGTCCACCTGCTTCTTGGGCTCGAGCAGGTTGCGAGGCACCAGCCGGTCCTCGGCGGGGTTGCTCAGGGGAGCCACCAGCATCTGGGCCCGGTCGTGCTCCGCCAGCAGCGCGTACTCCGCGCCATCGGGCCCCACGTACAGCTCCCGCTCCTCGCCGCGGACCTCCGCCCGCAGGTGCTTCTGAGGGACGAACTCGGGCGGCATGACGAACACGGCGCCGGCGTTCTTGAGAGACGTGGAGACCATCCAGACCAGGGGCGCGAGCATGGTCACCGCACCCAGGCCGAGAACGACGTAGGTGGCAATGGCCCCGATGCGGCGAACCGACGAGCGCGACCGGCCCGCGGGTGAGGTGGGCTCAGGCAGCTCGGTGGGATCGATGGGGGCCTTGGGGCCCAGGCCCGTGGGCTGAGTGGTGCTCACAGGGTCTGCACCCTCTTCCCGCCATGCTTATAGGTGAGTAGGGTGAATCCGAACACCAGCAGGAACAGCACCCACGCCACCGCCGCGGCGTAGCCCATGCGGAACCACTCGAAGGCGTTCTGGTAGATGAAGTACATGAGGGTGGTGGTCGACCCCGCGGGGCCGCCCTGGGTGATTAGGAACGCCTGGGTGAATCCGCCCTGGAAGCCCTGGATGATGCTCATGATAGTGATGAAGAAGGTCGTCGGTCCCAGAAGGGGCAGGGTGACGTGCCGCAGCTTGCCCCACCAGGTGGCGCCATCCAGCTCGGCGGCCTCGTACAAGTCCTTGGGGATACCTTGGAGCCCGGCCAGGTACAGCAGGCAGTTGTAGCCACCCACGCCGGCCCAGATCCCCATGATCATGAAGGCTGGCTTGGCTAGCGCGGGGCTATCCAGCCACGCCGGCCCCACACCGATCACCGGCCGGAGGGCGGCATTGATGAGGCCCCATTGGGTGTTGAGAAGCCACTGCCACAGCAGGCAGATGGGCACCGCCGGCAGGATCGAGGGTAGGAAGTAGATGGACCGGCTGGCGACCATGCCCCGGAGCTTCTGGTTCATCAGCATGGCCAGGAACAGGCTGCCGGCCATGCCTATGGGGATCCCGAACATGAGGAAGATCGTGTTGTAGAGGTACTGCCAGAAGCGCTCGTCCCGGGCCACCAGGGTGCCGTCGACCTCACGCAGGCCCATGAGCTTGACGAAGTTATCCAGGCCCACGAACTCGGCCGTGTCCACGGGCCGCACCACGTCCCAGCGGTAGAAGGAGAGGATCAGTGCAGCGCCCACGGGCAGGAGCGTGAAGAGCAGAAAGCCCGCGAAGTTGGGGGCGACGAAGGCGTACGAGCCCAGCCAGTCCTTCCACTTGTCCCAGGTGGATTTGCGGGCCCGTCTGCTGGCTCCCTTATCACTCAAAGCCGGATCAGTCCTTGGGTGTCCTGAAGATCCCCTGTCCCGTTCCGGAGGAACGGCAGAGGGTGAGGGCCACTTCTCGGCCGGAGGGCGGGGAGCAAGTCACTACCCCCGCGCAGCGAGCTCCTGCTCGCTGCTTGCCCTCACCTAGCCTCTCCCATGGCCTGCGGCCACGGGAGAGGGATAGCCGGCGCAGCGGGACGAACCCGCATCGCCCCTCACCCTCACCTCAGAACTCCTCGTCATCGAGGATGTTGCCGATGTCCTCCTCGGCGAACTCCTCGGCATCGGAGTAGGTGGAGATGCGCCGGCCCACGTAGACCTCGAGGACGAACTCGGCCCGGGCCCAGTCGGGAGCGAAGCTCTGCACGATCTCTTCATTGATAAGCTCCACCACCTGCTCCTCCTCCTCCTGCTCCAAGTCCCCGAGGAGGATCACCGAGCCGTGGATGTAGTCGGTGCCCGCCATGCCCGAGTAGTGGACATCAAGCACTCCGATGATCTCGTCGTCGGTGCCGAGGATGCTGTACTTCTCCGAGTTGGCTGTACGGACCATTCGGGAGAACCGGATGTTGCCAATGGGGTCGGCCATGGCCGTGCCTCCAGACTTGGGTATCGTGCCGAGCCGGGGTCGAGCCGCGGCTGGCTCGGCGGCCTGTTCCCCCCGTGGCCGCGACAGACCTGCGGCGACGCGGAGGAGTAGGGCTTGCCGTGCGCGAATGCCCCGCCCGATGCCTGAGGAGACCCCTGGACAACCGGAGCCCGCGAAGAGCCGCAAAGGCCTTCAGCTCTACCACTACGTAGGTATCGCCCTGCTCCTGGGCGTGGCTCTCGGCTGGGCGATCAACGGCCCCGGCCAGTGGGAGCAGCGCGTCGTGTACGAGCGCCAGGTGAACATCGCCCAGTACAAGATTCGCCAGGCCGAGAAGGAGGGCCGGGAGCCCGCGCCCGAGGCCCTTCAGGACTTGGCCCAGGCCGAAGCTGCCCTGGAGGCGGCGGAGACTCCCGCGTGGTCGTCGGTCACCATGGAGATCTGCCGGACGGCGGGCCAGTTGTTCCTTCGCCTCATCAAGATGATCGTCGTGCCGCTGATCTTCTTCTCCATCGTGTACTCGGTGGCGAACCTGGGCGATATGGCCCGCCTCAGCCGAATCGGCTGGAAGACGGTGCTGTACTACACGTGTACGACGGGTATGGCCGTGCTTCTGGGCCTAGTGCTGGTGAACATCATCCAGCCCGGCGTGGGGGCCAATAACCTACTGAGCAGCGGCGCGCCCGAGGCCGCCGAGGCCGGGCCGCCGACGCCCACGGAGCTGCTGCTGCGCATCGTGCCGGACAACCCCATCCGGGCCATGGCGGAGACCGACTCGCTCCAGATCATCTTCTTCGCCCTGTGCCTCGGGGTGGCTCTCGGTGTCATGGGGAAGAAGGCCCGGGTGGTCGTGGAGATCGCCGAGGTCCTGATGGACGCCATGATCGTCATCGTCCACTGGATCCTGAAGCTGCTTCCCTTCGCCGTCCTCGCCCTGATGGCCAGGGCGGTGGGCCAGGCGGGCATCTCGCTGATCCTGCAGCTCGCCAAGTACATGCTCACCGTGGTCCTCGGGCTGGCCATCCACGGGTATGTGGTCCTGCTCGCCGCCCTGTGGATCTTCGCACGGATTCAGCCCTGGCGGTTCGTGAAGGGCGTGGCGCCTGCGCTTATCACCAGTTTCTCGACGGCGTCCAGCTCCGCGACCCTACCCATCACCATGGAGGAGTGCGAGAACAAAGTCGGCATCAAGGAGCGGATCACCAGTTTCGTGTGCCCCCTCGGCGCCACGATCAACATGGATGGCACCGCGCTGTACGAGTCCGTCGCCGCCATGTTCATCGCCCAGGCCTATGGGATCGAGCTGAGCCTGGGCGAGCAGGTGATGGTGTTCCTAACGGCTACCCTTGCCGCTATCGGCGCCGCGGGCATCCCCGAGGCGGGGTTGGTCACCATGGCCATCGTGCTCCGGGCCGTGGGTCTGCCCCTGGAGGGGATCGGCATCATCGTCGCTGTGGACCGGGTTCTCGACATGTGCCGCACGTCGGTGAACGTCCTCGGAGACTGCATCGGCGCGGCCATCGTCGCCCGCAGCGAGGGCGAGATTGATGAGGATATTCTCTACGCCGAGGACCGCCCCGCGGCCTAACCCCGTCGGCATTCCGGCCGAACTGGTGTATCCTTCAGAGTCGTGCGCCCCGCAAGGGCGTCACGCGGAAGGGACGGCACGCCATGCTCGAATCGGTCACCACAGCCATTCCCTCCAAGGGGGCCTTGAGCGGTCCCGACACATTCAACGATGCCGAGGTCTCGCCCGAGCCCCCGGCTTCGGTAGTCATCTTCGGCGCCTCGGGCGACCTCACCGCCCGCAAGCTCGTCCCGGCCCTGTACGACCTATGCCGCCGAGGGCATTTGGCCTCGGAATCGGTCATCGTCGGCGCCGCTCGGCGCGACAAGGGCACCGACGGGTTCCGCCAAGAGATGTACGAAGCCACGAAGGAGCATTCGGACGCCTTCGATGAGGATCACTGGGTGAGGTTCGTCGATCGGCTCCATTACCACCGGCTGGAGTTCGACACCCCCGAGCACTACCGCGGCTTGAGGGAGGAGCTGAAGCGCCTGGAGGGGGAGCGGGGCCTGCCCGGTGATCGGATCCATTACATGGCCGCCGCGCCGCGCTTCTACGTCCCCATCGTGGAGCACCTGGATGAGGCCGGACTCGCCAAGCCCGAGGATGCCGAACGCTGGTGCCGGGTCGTGTTCGAGAAACCCTTTGGATACGATCTGGCGAGCGCCGAGGAGCTGAACGAGCAGGTCAGCCGCTACCTGGCCGAGGACCAGATCTATCGCATCGATCACTACCTGGGCAAGGATACCGTTCAGAACATCATGGCCTTTCGGCTGGGGAACGGGATCTTCGAGCCCCTCTTCAACCGCCGGTATGTGGACCATGTGCAGATCACGGTGGCCGAGGACATGGGCATGGAGAGCGGCCGGGGCGGGTACTACGATGAATCCGGCGCCCTCCGAGACGTGGTCCAGAACCACCTCCTACAGCTTCTGTGCCTGGTTGCCATGGAGCCGCCCGCCGTGGTGGGCGCCAGGGAGATCCGGGACGAGAAGGTCAAGGTGTTGAGCTGCATCCGGGCCGCGGGCTCCATCGACGAGTGGGCCGTGCGTGGCCAGTACGGCGAGGGAGAGCTCGAGGGGGACACCGCCCCCGGCTACCGGCAGGAAGACCGCATCCCCGAGGACTCGCGGACCGAGACCTATGTGGCGCTGAGGCTCCAGGTCGAGAACTGGCGGTGGGCTGGAGTGCCCTTCTTCCTCCGCACGGGCAAGCGCCTGCCCGCGAAGCGAACCCAGATCGCCGTCGTCTTCAAGCGCCCGCCGACTCAGTACTTCCGCACCGTGACGTGCGTCGGCGATGTCTGCTCCCTATCGGCACCGGCGGCCAATGCGCTGGTTTTCGACATCCAGCCCAACGAAGGCGTGCACCTGTTCCTATCCGTCAAGCGCCCGGGCATGAACATGGACGCCCATCAGGTGGATATGAGCTTCAGGTACGACCAGGCCTTCCACCAGAAGCTGCCCGACGCCTACGAGCGGTTGCTGGTGGACGTGATGCGCGGCGACCAAACCCTGTTCGCGCGCTCGGACGAGATCGAGAAGGCTTGGGCGCTGGTCACGCCCGTCCTGGAGCACTGGCAGCAGACGCCGCCGGACTTCCCCAACTACCCCGCGGGGTCTTGGGGCCCGGAGGCGGCCGATCGGCTGTTCCCGCCCACCGCGGGTTGGCTGAACGAGGAGGAGTGAGCGGGTTGAGCGAGTCCACCGTCATCGTCGCATCCGACTTCCTGGAGGCGGCCGTTGAGCAGTGGCGTCTGGCGTATCGTGAGGCGCTATCCGAGGGCCGGAGCTTCTCCGTAGCCCTCGCCGGCGGCAGCACGCCCGAGCCGCTGTATCGGCGCCTGGGCTCCGAGCCCCTGGATTGGGAGCGTATCGAGGTCTTCCTGGGGGACGAGCGGGCCGTGGCGCCCGACCACCCCGACTCCAACTGGGGCATGATCAGCCGCGCGCTTCTCGATCTGGTCACCCCCCCGCCCGAAAACCTCCACCGACCCCGGGGCGAGGCCGATGATCTGGGAGCCGCCGCCGCCGAGTACGCCGGGGAGATGGCCCAGATACTGCCGGCGGCGGAGTCGGGTGCTCCCAAGTTCGACCTCATCCTGCTGGGTATGGGTGACGATGGCCACACCGCGTCCCTCTTCCCCGGCTCCCATGCCCTCGGTGTATCGGACCGGTGGTTCGTGAGCGGGCCGGGGCCGTCTCAGGCCGAGGCGAGATTGACGATTACCTATCCCGTCATCCACGATGCGCGGCACGTGTGTGTGCTGGTGCGGGGCGCGAGCAAGGCATCCACACTGCTCCGCGTGCTGGAGGGAGATGCCGGTCTACCGGCCGCTCCCCTTCGCAACTGGGCCGGCGTGGTGTGGCTGACCGATCCCGCCGCCGCCTCCGAGGTTCTGGAGGCCGAGCCGGCGATCGCCGTGAAGCGCCACTGAGGCGACGAGAGTATTGGAAGGGGCCACTTCAATGGCTGAGCGCACTGTAGGACTCATTGGACTCGGAACCATGGGCGCGAACTTGGCGCGAAACATCGAGAGTCACGGGTTCGAGGTCTACGTCCAGAATCGCACCAGCGAGGTCATGCGAGACTTCATGTCCAAGTACGGGGAGGGTAGCGGGTTCAAGGGCGCCGAGACCGTCGACGAGCTGGCGGCGATGCTTCCCACGCCAAGGGTCATCATCCTGATGGTGCCGGCGGGCGGTCCCGTCGATGCCGTCATCGACGAGCTTCTGCCGTCGCTGTCCGCGGGCGACATCATCGTCGATGGCGGGAACTCGAACTACCATGAGACGGAGGAGCGCTTCCGCTGCCTGGCCAGCAAGGGCGTGGAGTACCTGGGCATGGGCGTGAGCGGGGGCGAGGAGGGTGCCCTCAAAGGCCCCAGCCTTATGCCCGGCGGCTCCAAGGACGCTTACGACTACCTCGAGCCGGTCCTGACCGCCACCGCTGCCGATGCCGATACGGGGCCATGTGTCACCTACGTGGGTCCCGGCGGCTCGGGCCACTTCGTCAAGATGGTGCACAACGGCATCGAGTATGGGGACATGCAGCTCATCGCCGAGGCCTACGATCTACTGCGGCGCGGCTGCGGCATCCGGTCCGAGCGCCTGGCCGAGGTGTTCACCGCATGGAACCGCGGCGAGCTGGAGAGCTACCTTATCGAGATCACCGCCGACATCCTGCGGACCAAGGACGACCAAGGCCAGGACGGCCTTCTCCTCGACTACATCCTCGATGAGGCCGAGCAGAAGGGCACGGGCCGGTGGACCACCACGGCGGGAATGGATTACTCCGTCCCCATCCCGACGATCACCGCCGCCGTCGACGCCCGGTTCCTATCGGCTCCCCGCTCACTGCGGCTCCAGGCCCACAAGCTGCTGCCCGACCGCGACGAGATCGACATCGACGACGTGGGCATGATCGACAAGGTGGGTGAGGCGCTGTATGCGTCGAAGATCTGCTCCTATGCCCAGGGCTTCGCGCTCATCGCCACGGCGTCGGAGGAGCTTCACTGGGATGTAGATCTGGCCGAGGTAGCACGCATCTGGAAGAACGGCTGCATTATCCGGGCACGCTTCCTGGACGACGTGACGGCCGCGTACAAGGCCGAGCCCCGCACCCCGAACCTGGCCCTCACCGATCGCTTCGTGGGCGAGATCGCAAGCCGCATCGACGACTGGACCGAGGTCGTGATCGCGGGCATGCGCTCGGGGATCCCGGTTCCCGCCATGAGTGCCTCCTTGGCCTACCTGAACTCCCTCCGCACCGAGCGGCTTCCCGCGAATCTGATCCAAGCCCAGCGGGACTACTTCGGTGCCCACACCTACCAGCGACTCGATCGCGACGGCACCTACCACGCCAAGTGGTACTGAGTCGGCCCGCGTGGACGACCTGAGAGGACTTGCCATCGATGAACAAGACCGCCGAGACCGCTGCGGCCATCCATAAGCTCCTGGCCAAGCGCTGGAGCCCGCGGGCTTTCAAGCCCGATTCGGTGGAGGACGAGGATCTCGTCAGCCTGATGGAGGCGGCCCGCTGGTCACCTTCGGCCGGCAACATGCAGCCATGGCACTTCATCGTGGCCACCAAGGACCAGCCCGAGGAGTTCCAGAAGCTACTCGGCTGCCTTGTGGAAGGCAATCAGCGATGGGCCAAGGATGCTCCCGTCCTCATGCTCGCCGTGGCCAAGGTCCAAGACGAAGAGGGCGACGAGAACCGCTGTGCGACCCACGATGTGGGGCTAGCGGCCATGAGCCTGGTAGTCCAGGCCATGAGTCTGGGGCTCCACTGCCACCAAATGGCCGGCGTGAAGCGGAAGCACGCCGCCGAGGTGTACGACGTGCCCGGAGGCTTCGAGGTCTGGACCGCCATCGCCGTCGGCTACCTCGATGACCCCGATGAGCTTCCCGATGACCTGCGCGAGAGGGAGCTGCAGCCCCGAGTCCGGCGGCCCCTCGAGGCCTTTGTCTTCTCCGGCGCCTGGGGTGAGAGCCCCCGATGGCTGCCGCGGTAGAAGGCATGGCCCACTCGGGCCGTGTCCCCTACGTGGCTTGCTTCCTATCCGGGGCCTTGGGCTCCAGGCTCGTCGTGTAGCCCTGGCGCGGCATATCGAAGGCCACAGCCTTGGTGGGGCAGACCTCCACGCAGGCGCCGCACGCCCAGCAGTCGGGCAGACCTACTCTGCGCCCCCCCGAGTTGATCCGCCCGTTGGCGGCGTGGCTGGGGCAGGCCTTCACGCACTTCTGGCACCGGATGCACTTGTCGTCACTGATGCGCACGCGGCTCAGGGAGAGGCTCTCGGCGACCCAGGACCACAGACCGAAGGGGCAAATGAGGTGACAGTAGGGCCGGTACCAGACCATGCACAGCAGACCGGCTAAGATCAGGACCCACCACGGGAAGGCCATGCTCCAGGTGAACAGCTTGAAGAAGTTCACGTAGTGGTAGACCACGAACCGGTCGACTCCGAAGATCCACCCGAAGAGCAGACACAGGAACACCCCGAACAAGGCCACCCTCAGGGCGTTGGTGAGCCAGAAGGGCGGCTTCCACTTCCCAAACGGCGAGAACCTGTGTATCACGTCTTGGAGCGAGCCCAGCGGGCAGCCCCAGCCGCAGATCAACTTGTTCCCCGCGATGGCTAGCAGGGTGAAGGCGGCGAGCACCAGCACC
>WJIW01000565.1 GCA_014730065.1 Armatimonadia bacterium
GCCGGACCTCGGCCTCGCCCGGCTTGTAGCCACCACCGACCAGGAAGCTGATCCACGGAGCATCAATGACGAAGAGCGGTGATAGCAAGCGGCCACGGGAGCCATCGCCACCCACGAAGCTGCTGACCAGCCCGTGCCCGCGGAACCCGGACACCTCCATCTGATGTGGCAGCGTGCCTCGGGCGGGCCCGTCGCCGAAGGCCTGGCCCTCCGCGATCCAGTCGCCATAGGACTCGCCTTCGAAGTCGGCAAGCAGGGCATCGGCCGGGCACATGGAGGCCGAGAGAAGGAGAAGCGCGGCGGCGGCGATAGGGTGATGCGGCAGGGCTCCCATGATAGCCCGGCTTCGGCGGGTGACCGCGCGGGTCCTCCGCCTACTCCCCCAGCAAGTCCCGAACCATGCCGATCAGGTGCGACGGCCGGTAGGGCTTCTGGAGGAATCCCTGAATGCTGAGGCCGGCGAAACGGTCGGTGGCCTCGGACTCACTGAACCCCGTGCTTACGATGACGGGCACGTCGGGCAGAGTGCGTCTTATGCGCCGCAGGGCCTCCTCGCCCGTGAGCCGCGGCATGGTCATGTCCAGCACGACCAGACTAACGGGCTCGGCGGCTCCCTCCACGCACTCCACCGCCTCCATGCCATCGGCAGCCTTGAGCACGGTGTAGCCCGACTGGGAGAGAGCCATATCGGCCACATCCAGCACGAATTGCTCGTCATCGGCCACGAGTATCGTGCCCATTGAAGGTGGCGCCTGCGGCGCCGTCGCCTCGGCCGCCTCGGGCGACTCCTCCTCCCTCACCGCACCATCCTCGGGTGGGAGCAGCACCGTTGCCGTGGTCCCCGCCTCGGGTCTGCTCTCGACGATCAGGGCTCCCTTATGGGCACGGACCAGGCCCAGCGTCACGGCTAGGCCCAGGCCCCGACCGGCGAACCGGGTCGTGTAGAAGGGCTCTACGGCGCGCTGTTGCTCGTCGCGAGTCATGCCGTGTCCGTTGTCGGTCACCCGAAGGTAGACGTACCGTCCGGGCTCGAGCTCGTACTCCACCGGGTAAGCACGCTCCAGTGTCGCCTCGTCCACCTCCGCGGCGCCAGACTCGATGCGCACCTCACCGACGTCATCACCCAGGGCCTCCACCCCGTTCATAGCCAGGTTCAGAGCGATCTGGGTGATCTGGGTGGGGTCGGCACGGATGACCGGCACCTCCGTAGGCAGATCGACCGTCACGACCCCCCGCCGCGGGACCGACGACTCGAGCAGCGCCTGGATGCTCGCGAGATGCTCCCCCAGATCCAGCGGCTGGGCCATGAACCGGCCATGCCCCGAGAAGGCGAGCATCTGCCGGGACAGATCGGAAGCGGTGAGCGCCGCTCGCAGCATGGAATCGAGCAGCGGCCGCACCGGCGAATCCTCGGGCAGCAGCCCCGCCGCCAGATCGGCATTGCCGATCACACCCATGAGCAAGTTGTTGAAGTCGTGGGCGACGCCCCCCGCGAGCACACTCAGACTCTCCAGCCTCTGGGCATGCTGGATCTCCGCCTCGCTCTCCCGAAGGGCTTCCTCGGCTCGGCGGCGAGCCGTGATGTCCCGCACCAGCCCCTGGACCTCGAAGGGACTACCATCGCTATCGAAAATCGGCGTCGTTGTGATCTCCGCTACGAAGGGGTCGTCGTCCTTGCGGCGTACCATCAGCTCCATGGTCATGCCCACATTGGCCGTCTCGCCCGCCAGCCACCTCCGCAGCGTGCCGCGAGCCTGGGCCCTGGCCTCGGTGCCCTCCAGCACCTCCTCGAAGGAGCGTCCCACCAGCTCAGCGGGCTCGTACCCCATGAGCCGCTCCACCGCGGGGCTGATGAAGGTGAACCGGCCCTCGGGGTTGATCCGGAAGACGATCTCGGCCGTGTTCTCAATGAGGCTCCGGAACCGCTCTTCGCTGGCCTGCAGCGCGCGAGCCGACCTGCGCCGCTCGCTTATGTCCTGGCTGATCACCAGGACGCGATTCGCCCCGTCCCCCTGATCCAGAGGGACGATCCGCCCATGCCACTCCAGGCCCGACCGGCTGGTGTACTCCAGGTCGTGAACCATGCCCGTGGCCAGCGCTCCCTGCAGGGCGGCCGCGAAGCGGTTCCGGTGCTCCGGCACGATCAACTGGCTCGCATCCACGCCCACCAGGCTGTCCGGCGGCTGTTCCGCCACATCCCGGTTCAGGTACTCCAAGGTCATGTCTTCGGAGATGACCGAGACTACGTCCGGCAGATGGGCCACCAGCGACCGGTGGAGGGCCTCCGACCGAGCCAGCCTCGCCCGCCCCTCAACCTGCTCCGTTGAGTCGAAGAAGCTGACCACCACCGCACGGATGCGGCCATCGTCGGCGGCGACCGGCACGCAGTCCACCGTGATCCAGCGGATGGGACGGGTGGTTCCGTCTCCCAAGCCGATGACCTCGCCGCGAACGGCCGTCCCCTCACGCAAGCTGCGCGAGATGGGGTACTCGTCGCGGGCCAGCCGCCGGCCCCCCTCATCGATGATTACCCAGTCCGCCTGGGGGGCCTGAACACCCAGAAGCTCGTCATCGCTCACACCAAGTATGGTCTGGGCTGCCGGATTGAGATAGAGAAAGGTGCCGTCCGGACCGTGCAGCACCACGCCCTGGTTGATGTTGTCCAGAATCTGTTTGTAGTGGCGCTCCCGGTACGCCAGGGCCTTCTGAGCGCGAACCCGGTCGGAGATGTCCAGCGAGATCCCGCAGATGGCCATGGGCTCACCACTGCCGTCGAAGAGCGGGAACTGCACCGATACGAGCTGAGCGTCGTCCCCCTCCAGCGGAAGGGTCTCCTCCACCTCGATCGGCTTGCCCGTCCTCAGCACCCGCTCGTCATGCTCCATGTACACCTGGGCGACGTCATGAGGGAAGATGTCCTCGGCACGCTTGCCCCGTACATCGGCAACGGGCCGGCCGATAAGCTCCTCGTACCGGCGGTTGATGTGTATGTACCGGCCCGTCAGGTCCTTCAGGTAGATGATCGTGGGCGAGTGATCCAGAATACCGCGCAGTCTCGCCTCACTGGCCTCCCAGGCCGCCTTCGCCTGGGCATGGTCATCCATCATCTGCTCGATCTGGCGCCTCAGGTCCTCGGGCAGGTCGTCCCTATCGAGTATGTCCTTCACGGTTCTGGAGACTGCTCCCTATCTCACGATCCCGGAGGTCTGGGTGTTCCCCCATGAGAGTGCTGAACTCCTTCCGGCAGCCCGCCGCCGAATCCACACATGCCCACGAGCCGGCCCAGTGGCGGGTTGGTCTCGGCCAGCAAGGCTAGCTTGTGGTGGAGTAGGCGCACCAGCCAGGCTTTGGACTCGGTCCACCGACCCAGCCGCTTGGACACCTCGCATGACATGGAGGTGGACGAGGCCCCGCCCCGCCACCAGGCGCGCAGAGAGCCGAGTAGGTCCTTCCATATCCTCGGTGCGCCCTCCGCCAGCGCGTGAGTATCTCCGCACATCAGGAACCCGGGCACCTCGGGCCCCGCCACTGGCCGCCACGGCACGGTGACGGTCCACGCCTCGGCCCCGGCGCACCAAAGGTACCGCTCCATGAACCGGAAGGCCTTGGGCGCGCACAGCCACCACTCGTCGATGGCTTGGGCGAACCGCTGCCAATCCGGCAGGATCTCCTTCAGCCGGCCGACAACGCGGTCCAGAGCCGGGTCGGTGCCTTCCACTACCCAGGTGGCGCTCATGGTGGGCGCGCCGTCCAGCGGCGGACGCTCGCGCACCTCCCCAAGGTAGAGCCCCGAGCACCAGCGCGGCGGCCCCTCCCCCGGCCAGTACGTGTTGCACAGACCAACCCGAGCCTCATGCAGAAGCCACTCAACGAGCAGCCGCTTGATCTCGGTGGGCTCGCCCAGCACCTCCCAGAGGCCCGTCGCCACCCTGGGCCAATCCACCCGGGAGTGCGACGAGACGCCCAGGCTCGCGCCCACCTGGCCGGCGGGCGCGCCCTGCAGCCAGCCATCCAGGCACATGCAGTAGTCGGCCAGCCGAGATTTGCGCCCCGACTCCACGGCCCAGCAGGTGGTCAGGAACTGCGGCGGCTCGCCTCTTCCGATGGCGTCCAGTAGCTCCAGATACGGCTCCGGGAAGAGGTAGTGACCGCAAGGGCAAGCCCGGTTAACGGGACCCTCGACAACTGCCCTCAGCGCCTCCGCCTCGCCCGCCGGCAAAGCTCGCTCCATGGCGATGATCTCCACCAGCTCGGCGTCCGCCGCGAGCCGCTCACCACATCCGTCCCAACCGTCGTCGTACGGCGTGAACCACCAGCACCGACTCGATACCGATCCCTCGAACCCTTCTCGAGCCATGTCACCGGTCATGCAGCACCCTCCTCGTGCCTTGCTGTGAAAGTGACACAACCGGAGTGCCATAGGGTTACACGGCAACCGTGCCGGGCCGAGACGCTCTCCGGTCCAGGAGCCCGCAGGCCTTACGGCGAACCCTTGGTGGGCGAGGAGGCGGTGAGCCATGTTCCTGTCCATCTTCACCGACGAGCTCGGCCTCGATCTGGATGAGGCCCTGCCGATCATCAAGTCGTGGGGCCTGGAGTACTGCGACCTACGGGGCCGGGTGCTGGGCAAGCACTTCGAGGGGCTCGAGCCGGCGGAGCTGACCCAGGTCGCTGGCATGATCCACGGCCAGGGCCTGAAGGTGGGCTGCCTCCAATCCTCCCTCGCCAAGGTCCATCTGCCCGGCGAGGAGCGCCAGCGGGCCGAGCGGGGCAAGCTCGACGCCATCCTGCGGACAGCCGACGCCCTCGACTGCCGGCGGGTCCGGGCATTCCACTTTTGGCAGCCACCCCGGCAGGACCAGGGACACCTGGCCGTCCACCCCGACAAGCTACAGATCGCTCTCGACATGCTCGCGCCGCTGGTCGAGGTGGCGCGCTCCGAGGGGCTGGAGCTGGCCTTCGAGAACTGCGGCGTGACTCCCGCCGAGGTCTTCGCCGTGCTCGACGACCTCGACGAGCCCTCCTTCGGCCTCGCCTGGGACGTGGCCAACGACTGGGGCTCCGATGCAAGGCGCAAGCACGAGGACGAGTACCTCCGGAAGCTGGCCGTCCGCGCCAAAATGGTCCACGTAAAGGCCGTGGGCGCGGCCCCCTCCGCCACCGACGGCGACCTCATCCCCTACGATAAAGTCCTCTCGGCATGCGACGACGCGGGCATGGACGGCCCCGTCAGCGCCGAGACCCACAATCCCATGCCCGACCAAGTCGAGCGCACCGAGATGTCCAAGGAAGTTGTCGACACCCTCAAGAGAGCGTGGCCATCGGCCGCGCCGGGGGGCTCGGAGCGATCCGAGGGCCGAAGCTCTCCCGTGACGCGAGACTGGGAAGACGACCCCGTGGGCTTCGTTGTCGTGGGCCTCGGCATGGGCCACGGCCGCAGCCGGATGATCAGCGAGACGCCGGGGACCAGGCTGATCGGGGTCTGCGACGTCGACGAGGAGCGCGCCCGGCGCACCTCCGACGCCTGCGAGGTGCCGTACAAACTCGACTTCCGCCAGTGGCTCGACCACCCCGAGGTGGAGGCCGTCTTCGTGCTGACAGAGACCGGCCGGCACGCCGAGGTCGGCCTCGAGGTCCTCCGGGCCGGCAAGCACCTCCTGACTACCAAGCCCATGGACGTCTCCCTCGACGCCTGTGACGGACTCGTGAAGGAAGCCGATGAGCGCGGTCTCACCGTCGCCGTCGACTTCGACCGCCGCAGCACCAGGGACGCCACCGAGCTGCGCCGGGCCGTCGCAGCGGGCGCCTTCGGCCGGCTGCTCAGCGGCAGTGTCACCCTCAAGATCCTCCGGACCATGGAGTACTTCAACGAGCGAGGCGGCTGGCGCGGCACTATCCGATGGGACGGCGGAGGGGTGCTGAGCAACCAGTCGGTACACGAGATCGACGGCCTGGTCTGGACTCTGGGCGCGCCCACCCGCGTCCGAGCCGCCATCTGGACCCAGACCCACGACATCGAGGCCGAGGACCTGGGCATGGCCACCTGGGAATACGATTCGGGTCTGGTCGTCAGCTTCCAGGCCACCTCCAGCTACCCCCAGAAGACCTGGTACGTGCATCAGGAGCTGGAGGGCACCGATATGGCGTACTTCCGCGGCGAGGGCGGGCCCTTCCGGGACAAACCGGGCCACCTGCCGCCATCGGTGCTCTGGTGCCGGGACGGCGAATGGAGCGACGTCCCACCGGAGCGGGTCGAGCCCGAGTGGCTCAATTCCGTCGATAACTTCGCCGCCCACCTCAGGGCCGGCGCGCCCTTGCTCTGCCCCGGCTGGGACGGGCGCCGCACCCAGTCCGTGCTCCACGCCATGTACGAGTCCGCCCGTCACCGAGACGGCGCCTGGGTACGGGTGCCGCCCACCGATACCCGAGGGGATGCCACCAAGCCATGAGCCTGTTCCGCGCCTCTTCCCTGCTCGCCCTGCCCCTGGCCCTCATCGCCCCCGCCGCGGGCCAGCCCTTCGAGGCCGCCCAGGTCGCCGAGATCGCCGCCCTGCTGCCCGATGCGCCCACAGGCCCCGGCGCCCCGGCGACTGACCGCGCCGCATGGGACGCACTGGCGGCCAGGCCCGAGTTCGCCGCATTGATCGACCAGGCGGCCTCCTTAGCCGATCAGCCCATCCCCGAGACCACCGATGAGCTGTACCTGGAGTTCTTCGAGACGGGCAACCGTACCAACTGGCAGCGAGTCGCCGGGCAGCGGCGCGGCCGGATCAGCACCTTGGCCCTCGCCGAGTGCCTGGAGGGGCGTGGCCGGTTCATCGGGCCCCTCCAGGGGACCATCCGCGCCATCTGCGCCGAGCCCACATGGGTCATGCCCGCCCACGACCGGGACAAGCGCAACTTCGAGGGCACCCTCATCGACATTGACCTGGGCTCGTCGGGGCTAGCGTGGCAGCTCGCCACAGCGTACGACCTGCTGGGGGACGGACTGGAACCCGACGTGCGCCAGCTCATCCACGGCAAGATCAGGGACCGCATCCTCGATCCCTTCCTCGCCATGGTCCGCGGCGAGCGTGAGGCCAACTGGTGGATGACCGCCACGAACAACTGGAACCACGTCTGCCTGGCCGGCGTGGTTGGCTCGGCCCTCGCCGTCTCCGAGTCGCCCCAGGAGCGGGCGGAGATTCTGCTGGCCGGGGCCCACTACTCCGAGTACGGCCTCCAGGGCTTCACCGAGGACGGCTATTGCAGCGAGGGCGTGGGGTACTGGAACTACGGGTTCGGGCATTTCATCTCACTGGCCGAGATGACTCACCAAGCGACCGGCGGACGGATCGACCTCTTCCAGCGCGACGACGTCATCCCGCCAGCCATGTATGGCGCCCGCATGGAAATCGCCGAGGGCGTCTACCCCGCCTTCGCCGACTGCTCGGTCAACGCCCGGCCCGACTCCCGCTTGATGAGCTTCCTGGGCCAGAAGTACCAGCTCGGCCTGGACGACTACCCCCCCGAGACCATGGTCGGGCCCGGCGGCGGCCTGGCCTCCGCCGTCCTCTACAGCTTCGCCACCTCCGCCGCCACCGATCCCGTCGAGGAAGCGGGCCGGGTGCGCCTGGGCCTCACCGAGTGGTTTGAGGAGGCGGGCATTCTCATCTCCCGCGCGGGGGACAGCAAGCTCGCCATCGCCGGCAAGGGCGGCCACAACTCCGAGCACCACAACCACAATGACGTGGGCTCGTACGTGGTCGTCGTGGGGGGCCGAGCCGTGCTCCTCGATCCCGGTGCCGAGACCTACAC
>WJIW01000566.1 GCA_014730065.1 Armatimonadia bacterium
CGCGAAGAAGAAGGCCACCGCCAAGAAGAAGACCCCGAAGAAGAAGAAGGCCACTGCCAAGAAGAAGACGACCAAGAAGAAGACCTCGAAGAAGAAGTAGCGCCCGGCGCCGATCACAAGCTGTTGGTGGAAGAGGGCCCTGCGGACCACGCCGAGGGCCCTCCGCTCTCTGTGGGGTAGAGGGCCCCGGCCTCGGGGGCGCGAAAACCAGGCTCGATGTCACCCAGACTGTTAGCTCTAGCCGCTCTTCTGTGCCTGCCCGCCGCCGGGCTGGCAGACGTTGGCGCGCCCACCGAGCTGATTGCTCCACGTCTCCCCACAGCCCCCGATGTCGACGGCGAGCTGGCCGATGACCCGTGGACGGCCGCTCCCGCCGGCCCCGCCTTCGTGGCCATGCAGCCGGGCCCGTCGGCCGCGGGAGCGGTGCTTCGCGCGGGGTGGACCAGCGAGGAGCTGTTCCTCTCCTTCGACGCCCCCATCAGCCGGGAGCTCATCCTGATGCTCGACCCAGGCCGCGACCAGCGAGGCGGCGTGCTGCTCCACCTTAACTCCAAGGGCCTGAGCCGACTGCAAGTCCTCCAGCCACCCGGCCCCCTGGGCCTGGATATGGAGTCGATCCGCTGCCAGGTGTCCGTCGACCGCCGATGGACGGGTGAGGTGGCCATCCCGTGGGAGTCCCTCGGGCTCTCCCCGGATCGGGCGGGTATGGTGGGCTTCGACGCCATCCTGCTTGGGGCCGAGAACCAGGGCTCATCGCGATGGTCCCAGGCAGCGGCGAGCGCCGATCCCGACCTTGCCTCCATGGGCGTGCTGATCCTGGATGACAACCCCCTGCGCTTCGAGCGCGCGTCGTGGGAGTCGCTACACCTCGATGGCGGCGCCGTCGAGGTGGTCCTGCGGAACGCCGGGGACGCTCAGCGGGAAGTGTACCTGGAGGCTGAGACGTTTACGCCGTACGTGGGTGGGCGCGAGACCGGGCGGAAGGTGCTCCTCGCCCCGTACCAGCGGCTGGAAGTCGCCGTGCCCGTCGACACGAGCATGCCCGGCGCCGGGCGGCTGGCACTCCGTGCACGCTCCGGCTCGTCCACGGGGCGCCTGCTCTTCCAGGCGGTGGATGACTACACGAGCGACGCGCGGTTCTTCGTGCGGGGCATAGGCTGGCTCAGCCTGACCCTGGACCACAAGCTCGCGGGACGTACCCCCATCGCCGGCCGCGTTCAGGCCCTCGAGTGCGAGCCCCATCCAGCCTCCCAGCCGCCCGTCACCTTGGAGACGGCGCTGATCGGCCCCCTGGGCCCGGGCGAGCGCCGCCTGCACCAGGCCTCCCGGGTTCTCGATGCCATCCAGGTGGCGACCCTTCAGGAGCGCGTCCTCTACGCCGCCGAGGATCTGCTTGCGGGCGACTACGCCGTGGAGTGCAGGATCGTACGCGGCGACGTGGTGCTCGGCGAGGCGCGCCATCTGGTGCGCGTGTCCCAACATACCGAGGAGAGCCTGGGATTCACCGGCCCCACCGAGACCCTGGAGAGCCTCCGGCTGGGCGTGACCGACCCGCCTCCGACGGAGCGCGCCAGGCGCGGGACGGCGGCCTTGGTGTACCGGCTGGACCGGGCGTGGGACCTGTACGACCGCGGCGATCTGCGCAGCCGGACGGCTCTAGAGGAGCGGTATGGGGCGATCCGGGCCGAGACGGCCGAGGCGGCTCGTATCGCCGCCCACCTGCGCGCCGGCGAGCGGCCGTACGGCGGCGAGTCGGGCGTATTCCTGATGGCCCATTGGTCGGAGATCGACGACACGGCCCAGCCGTACGGCCTGTACGTGCCCGACACGTACGCGGACACGCGCGCCACCGGCCTGGTGCTGGTGCTCCACGGCTGGGATGGCAACAACACGGGCTTCGGCTTCCCGACCAACCCCAACGACTCCTACTACGCCTCGGCCAAGCAGCGGGGCTGGCTGGTGGCTTGGCCGTGGGGACGGGGCAACCAGGACTGGCGGGACTCGGGAGAGACCGATCTGTACGACGTGATCGAGGAGATCAAGGCCCTCTACAGCATCGATGAATCTCGCATCTACCTGGCGGGCATCTCCATGGGCGGCCGGGGAGTGTGGCATCACGCCATGCGCCGGCCGGATGTATGGGCTGGCGTGGTCCCCATCGCCGGCGCTTCGTCGGGTCAAGTCTGGACCGTATGGCAGGAGGAGCGGCTAGCGCCGAACCTCCGCAACGTGCCGTCGTACATCCTCCACGGGGCCAAGGACAGCGTGGTGCCCGTCGAGGACGCCCGGACTATGTACCGCAGCCTGGCGGATCTGGAGTATGCGGTGGAGTACGAGGAGTTCCCCACCCGGGGTCACGAGGGCTTCGGTGATGCCATCCCGCGGGTGTTTCAGTGGATGGACGGCCATCGAAGGGAGTCGTGGCCGAGCCGGGTCACGTACCATACCGAGTGGCTGCGTTGGGCTAAGGCCTACTGGGTCACCATCGAGGGGCTGGAGACGGCCGGACGCCTGGGACGCATCGATGCTCGCATCGAGCGGGGCAACGAGGCGATGGTCGAGACCGATGGAATCACCGCTTTCGCCCTGGATCTGGCGAGTCATCCGGGTGTAGACCTTCGCACTCCCATGGAGGTCTGGGTCGACGGCACGCGGGTGCTGGACCGCCATCTGCCGCCCGGTGGCGTGGTGCGGATGGAGCTTCGCGGGGGGGAGTGGACCGAGGCGCCGGGTCCGCCGGACCTGCGCGGCGCGCGGGTGCCTCGCACCCGCTACACGGCCGGGCCCATGCGCCGGATCTTCGGCGAGCCCTTCCAGGTAGCCTATGGCACACTCGGGTGGGACGATGGCCGGCTGCTCGCGGCCTACGATATGGCCCGCCGCACGTGCGAGCGGTGGGAGTGGTGGATGTGGGGCGAGCAAGAGCCGAGGGCGGATTCCGAGGTCGCCGCGGAAGGCTCGGCGGGACTGCTGCTTTACGGCGGCCCCGATATGAACCTGCTTTCCAGCGACCTGCGGATGCCTGTTGCCCTTGAGCCCGACCTGGCCGTGAAGTCCGCCGAGCCTAGCCCGTGGAATCCGCGGTACCTGGCCGCGGCCTTCTCGGCGCCCGATGGTGAGGCCCTTCGGCGCATCGGTGTGCGTGGCGAGGTCTGGCCACTTCCGCCTGTGCCCTTCGCCGCCCAGGATGCCGACTTCCAGGCGGCCCGGGTCGACGGCGAGGGCCGCTTGTGGCCGGTGGCAGAGGGCTCCTACGACGAGCTATGGTCGCTGCCCGAGCTGGAGCCGGGGCTGTGGGTCTTCAGCGACGCCTCATGGAAGGCCAGCAACACCGCCGCCGACGGGTGGACGGAGATCGGATTCGATGATGCGGAGTGGGCCCGGCCCAGGGTGCGTCTCCGCAAGGAGTTCGATGACACCTGCTGGCACTATGCCGCGATCCACAAGTTCGGCCGTCTGTCCCAGTCCTTCGCCTATCCGTCCATGGCCATCTCCCTCCCGGCTGACCGCATGTTCTCATGGCGCCATGTCAGCCATTTCCGGAAGACCTTCCATCTGGAGCGGCCGCCGTCGACGGCGGCCCTGAGGATCTACCTCGATGACGAGGGTGAGGTGTTCCTCAACGGGCGTCTCGTCGCCGCTCTCGCGCCCGAGGACATGGTGACCGAGCTTGACGTGAGCGAGTTCCTGGAGGCCGGCGAGAACGTGCTAGCCATACGCCTCGCCAATGCTGAGTACGACGAATGCGTATGTGCCCAGCTCCACGCGGCGCCCTGACCCGCATTGCGCCGGCGGCCCCACCGGACTATGATGTGTCGGTTGTGTGGAGGGATCATCCAGCGGGACCGCGTGCTCGGGCGCGATGGGTCCCAGGCCGCCTATGACATCCATCCTGCGCAGCAGACAGCTTCGCGATGCCGATCACCTCATGATCGCGGCCATGCTGGCCATCGCCGTCCTGGGCATGTTCACCCTCCGCACCATTCCCGGTGCCAACGCCCAGCGCCAGACGATCATCTTCATCATCGGCCTGGTCTTCTTCATGGCCGCCGCCTACATCGATTACGGGCTGCTCCGCTACGCCTGGCAGCCCATGTACTGGGCGACCCTGGCGGCTCTGGTCATCGTACTGGTCTTCGGGGAGGTGATCTTCGGCGCCAAGGGCT
Organism: Armatimonadia bacterium; assembly: GCA_014730065.1. GTDB lineage: Bacteria > Armatimonadota > Zipacnadia > UBA1398 > UBA1398 > UBA1398. The sequence goes on from WJIW01000566.1 coordinate 4,167, forward strand.
TCATCTCGCTCTTCGGGCTCCAGTTCCAGCCATCGGAGTTCGCCAAGGTGGTGCTCATCGTATGCCTCGCTGTGTACTGTGCCGACATCGGCATGCGCATCCGGGACGGGCTGGAGTTCGTCTTCTGCTTCCTGTCCCTCGCCTTCCCGCCCATCTTCCTGGTGCTGGCGGGCCGGGACTTGGGGACCACCTTGGTGCTGGTAGCCATCTGGCTGGGGGTCATGTACTTCGCCGGAGCTAACCTCTGGCACATCCTGGCCTTCCTGGTGGCCGGCATGGTCCTCACCAAGCTGATCTGGGACAGCGGGGAGATCCCCGACTACATGAAGCGACGCATCATGGCTTGGCTCACGCCCGAGCGGTTCCTGACGGCCACGGACGAGGACCCCATGCAGACGGGACTCCAGTACCTGCGGGCCCGGCAGGCCATCGGGGCCGGGGGCGTGTGGGGCCAAGGGTACGGCCGGGGCCTCCTCACCCAGACGGGTAACGTGGCGGCCCAGGAGACGGACATGACCTTCTCTGCCCTGGCCGAGGAGATGGGGTTCGTGTTCTCGGCCGGACTAGTGCTACTCTATGGGGTGGTCATCTGGCGCGGCCTGAACACCATCGCCCAGACCCAGCACGATTTGGGGCGCTACATCGCGGCCGGTGTGGTGTCTTACCTTGCGTTCGAGCTCGTGGTAAACGTGGGCATGAACATCGGACTGCTGCCCATTACCGGCATCCCTCTGCCCCTGTTTTCTCGGGGCGGGTCGAACCTCATCACCACGATGATCGCCCTGGGACTGCTGGTGAACGTACACCTCAGGCGTCGGCGAATCACCTTCGAGGCGGCGACCTGACGATGAGAAGGCGGACCTAGGCTTCATGGAGCCAACGCTAGACCGAATCAAGGAGATCGATCGGGCGGGCAAGCACATCGTCGCCTGGCAGGGCGTGCGCATCGTGGCGCCCGAGGACTGGGAGCCCGGTGCATTCTCGGGGGATTGGGGCGGCGGGTACATCCGCTTGGACGAGCGCCTGGCCCCCCGCCTGGTCATCCGGTGGCTGCCGGAGGATTCCACGGACAAGCTCTTCAAGAAGGCCAGCTCCCGGGCCGAGGCCATCCGCCAGGTCGCCGACAACTACCTGGCGAGCCTGGAGAAGGCCCAGAAGAAGAAGCGCAATGAGGTGTTCCACGAGAAGGCCGATCGGCTGGTCCCCCGCCGCTACCTGGACGTGAGTCCCGCCGCCTTCTTCCAGTGGCGGAGCGAGGGCCGGCGCGAGACCACGTACGGTGTAGGGTTCGCCGGCGAGTGCACCACCTCGGGACGCATCCTGCTGTGTGAGTGTACCGGCGAGGACGAGGAGGAGAACTTGGCGTCGGCGGCGGAGCTGCTGTCGACTCTCAGGCCCTATCCCGAATCCGACGACTCCGTCCTCTGGAGCACCTTCGGGCTCAGGTTCCTGCTGCCCAAGGAATGGACCCTGGCGGGGAGCAAGCTGGTGGGCGGACGCATCGAGTTCCAGTTCAAGCGGGAGGACGAATCCAAGCTGGCTGTCCAGCGGTGGATCGCGAATCTCGCCATGGGCAAGGGCGACCTGGTCAGCTGGGCCAAGAAACAGCTAGCCTCGGAGCTCAAGCGGGAGTACCAGTTCCGCATGGAGCGCGGACGCTGCCTGGGCCATGACGCGGTGCTGGCCGAGGGCACCCTCCGCAGCGCCAAGGAGCGAGTGGTCCACGGAACCCGCCGGTTCCTGAAGATCGAGACGCCCTTCCATCTCGTCTCCCGAGCGTGGCACTGCGAGCCCGAGAACAAGATCTTCGTGGTCAGGGCCGTATGCAAGGAATCCGAGAAGGAGCTGGCCGATGACATCGTGGCTCAGTTCGTGTGCCATGTGGAGTAGAGCCTGGATTCCGGCAGCGCTGCTGCTGACCCAGGTCGTCACGACCCTCCCCGCGGCGGCCCAGGAGCCCGGCGATCTGCCGCCCGAGCAGAGGGCGCTCCAGGCGGTCCAGGAGGTCCGGCGGCTCCTGGATGAGGGCAACCTGGGCGAGGCGCTCGTCAAGGCGGCCGAGGCCACCGACCTGGACCCCCAGCTCGCCGCCGCCTGGCGGGCCCGGGCCGTGTGTCACCAGATGCGGGGCAACGACATCGAGGACGACCGGGAGCTGGCCATCGCCTACTACACCCGGTCGCTGCAGCTCGAGGAGTGGGAGCAGGCCCATCGCCAACTCCGGGCACTAGCCCAGGAGGGCCGCTATCCCCGCTGGGTCACCGAGGCAACCCTGGACTTCCTGCCCGGCGACTACCGAAGGCGCGTGGTGTCCATCCGGGATGAGCGCCTGGCTCCGGAGGTCCGCGGCGAGCTGCTCATGGCCATCAGCACCGAGCACCAGTACCCCGAGCGCGTGCCGAGGCACCATGCCGTCTATGGCGATCGCTTCGCCGGCGTGATGTACGGCTTCCTGGAGGACCCCGAGGACCCCGCCGGCCGTCTCCGGCTGGTGGCAAGGGTGTTCTACCCCACCGACACCTTGAGCGTCACGGGCCAGGACTTCCGCCAGGAAGCGTCCCGTACCGCCGAGATCCTGACCCGGATCTGCGCTTACTACCGGGCCTATCTAGGCACATCACTGTGGGAGCGCCTGGCTCGGCCCGTGTCCTTCTTCCTGGTCGAGGGCCCGCCGGCGGGCCCCATCGAGCCCCGCACCGATGCCGCCGTCTACCATGCCGAGACGACGCGTACGGGCGCCGAATGGGTGGGGGACGTGTGCGCCGCTTTCGGCACCATGGCCATGCCCGCCGTGGGCCCGCTCCCCGGGACCCCGAAGTGGGCGAGCGGGGCGATGGGTGCGGCGTTGTATCCCAAGTGGCTTCTGGTCAACTCCATCGATGGTGTGGCTCCCTGGGGCGAGGAGCTGGTCGACATGACCGAGGTGCTGCTCCCCGGTGCCGAGGAGGCCCTTCAGGCGTTCATGGCCCAGCCGCCCAACGACGAGTCCATGGTCGGGCCCGTGGGCCAAGAGGGCCAGCTCTGCGCGGGGCTCGCGCTCTACGCCGAGTCCATTCTGGCCGGCGATGGCCTGGAGGAGTTCCTGGTGCCCGGCCAGCAGGTGGCGCCCCGGGACCTGCTCTGGCGCTTCTCCCAGATCCTCGGCGACCGGGAGCCCGGGCGTCTCCGCGTGCCGGGCGGGCTCTTCGTGGCCCCGGGCTCGGATCCGGGCCGGGCCTTCAGTCTCACCGCCGCCGACGCCGAGCCCGCCATCATGCTCCCCGGCCGCCCGCTTCGCTACCGTGTCTACCTCGATGAGGCCGAATGGAGCCTCACCCTGGTGGCTCGCGCGGCAAGCGAGTCGGACCGGGCCACCCGCATCAACGTGTTGCTGACGGGCGGCCCGAGGCGCGATCCCGCGGAGCTTGCCCTGGAGCTGCGCGGTGGGCGCAAGATCGTCTCAGGGGTTCTGCCGCCGATGCGGGCGGGCTGGTACATCATCACCCTGACGCATGACAATGCGGGCGATACCGTCGAGCTCTCGTCCATCAGCCTGGCCGAGCGCCAGCAGGGCATCGCGCCCTGACGGCGGCACACCCACGATACTGGAAACGGAGTCAACAGCGTGCTCAAGGTATTCCGCAAGCTAGGGGACGTTCTCGTCCCGGGGCGCAAGGTGGACAGTGAGCTTCTGGAGGAGCTGGAGGAAGCCCTCATCGAGGCCGACGTCAAGGCCGAGACGGCCATGGGGCTCATCGAGGAGCTGGAGGCCGCGGCCCGGAGCGAGCGCGTCAAGGACGCCGAGGGCGTCCGCGAGGTGCTCAAGAAGCGTGTGGCGGAGACCCTGGATAATGACATGGATCGGGCCCTGGCCCACAATCCCGATCCCCCCACGGTTATCCTGGTGGTGGGCGTCAACGGCACGGGGAAGACCACCACCATCGGCAAGCTCGCCCACTACTATCAGCGCCACGGCCACAAAGTGCTGCTGGCCGCGGCCGATACCTTCCGAGCCGCCGCCATCGAGCAGCTTACCATCTGGGCCGAGCGTGCTGGCGCCGAGATCGTAGCCCACAAGGAGGGGGCCGACCCCGCGGCAGTGGTCTATGACGCCCTCACTGCGGCCAAGGCCAGAGGGTACCATGAGGTCATCGTGGATACCGCCGGCCGGCTCCATACCAAGGGCAATCTGATGAAGGAGCTGGAGAAGATCCATCGGGTATGCGAGAAGGCCCTGGGCCGGCCCGCCGACGAGGTGCTGCTGATCGTGGACGCTACCACGGGGCAGAACGCCGTGCGCCAAGCCCAGGCGTTCGCCGAGTCCGTCGACCTGACGGGTATCGTGCTCACCAAGCTCGATGGCACGGCGCGCGGAGGGGCCGTCCTGGGCATCCAATCGGAGTTCGGCATACCCGTGAAGCTCATCGGAGTGGGGGAGAAGATCGAGGACCTGTTGGCCTTTGATCCCGCCTGGTTTAGTGATAACCTTTTCTGAGGTAGGGATGGAGTGTGGAGTTTGGCCATCGAGGTTGCTCTCTTCCCATGGCAGACGGTTTTGTTCCCTGGTACGGTGATCCCTATCCGGGTCTCCGAGGGGGCGCACCGGGCCGTGGTCCAGCATTGCGTCGAGACCTCGACCCCCTTCGGGGTGGTCCTCGTCGAGATGATGGGGATGGGTCAGGGCATGCTGGCGGAGATCGGGACCCTGGCCTCGATCCAGGATCATGTGGAGCACGACGATGGCGCCATCGAGGCCCTGGGGGTCGGTAGCCAGCGTTTCCGCATTCTGGAGATCATCCAGGATGACCCCTTCATCCTGGCCAAGGCCGAGCCCCTGGAGGAGCATGGGCCCAGCGATGTGGCCCCCTCCGAGGACCAGGCCATCGACCAGCTGGCCGAGCAGTTCTGGCAGTACGCCGCCCTGGCCCTGCCCAAGCTGCCCGGCAGCATGAAGATCCAGCTTCCCAGCGACGCCGTCAGCCGGCTGAACCTGATCTGCTCGGCGCTGATGGTACCCTTGCACCAGAAACAGCAGCTTCTGGAGGAGGACGAGCTGGGCCGCCGCGTGGAGATCGCCTCGACCATCATGCGGCGGGAGATCACGGAGCTTGCGGCCTTCCGGGCAGCCATGAAGATCCTCAAGGGCGAAGACGACGCTCCGCCCGGGCCCCAGCCCTTCAGCCTGAACTAGTCGCCACTTTTCTTCCCTCGCGCATGCGCCTGGGCCATCACCTGTGGAAGATACCCCTCGATGACGGGGATCCGCCCGCGCCCCAGCGGCACGGGCCCACACGGGTGTCACGATGAGCAGCTACGCACGGCAGAGTCATCACGACAGGCGCATGGCCGATACCCATGCGCGCGATATGGCCACGCGCCTGGTGGGCGAGCTGCTCGACCTTCCCACCTTCCCCCAGGTTGCGGCCAAGATCCTCGCGGCGACCCAGGATGAGAGCCGATCGGTCCAGGACGTGGCGCGCCTCATCGAGCGCGACCAGGCCGTGGCGACCAAGATGCTGCGGGTCGCCAACTCCGCCATGTTCGGGTCCCGGCGCCAGATAAGAACCGTGCCCCACGCCGCGGCGATGCTGGGTATGGAGAATGTCCGCAAGTACACCTTGGCCATCGCCGTCTTCGGTGCCGCCGCCATGGGCGACGAGTCCCTGGAGGAGGCCCGCCGCCGGGAGTGGATCCACGCCCTGGCCGTGGCCGTCACCTCGCGAGCCCTGGGCGAGCGACTCGAGACGGGCGACCCTTCCAGCCTGGTGGTAGCCGGTCTGATCCACGATGCGGGCAAGGCAGCCCTGGAGGTGGTGCGGCCGGGTCGGTACGCCCAGGTGGTGTCTCGGTCCAAGGAGCGCCGGCTCGATCTGCTGTCGGCCGAGCGGACCGTGTACGGCACCGATCACTGCCTTGTGGGCGCCGAGATGGCCCGCCTGTGGGCGCTGCCCGAGGAGCTGGAGCAGGTCATGGCGAGCCACCACGACACCTCGGTCGTGGAATCGGCCCAATCGGGCGAGATCGGCACACTCCATATCGTCCACCTGGCCAACTTCCTGTGCCATACCATCGGTCTCGGGTCCCACGTCGACACGCCGCCCATCCATGCCGATGTAGCCGCATGGGGCGCCCTGGGGATCGATGTAACCAACATGGTGGACCTGCTCGGGGAAGTGGAGGCGGAGGTCCATGGGTCGCTGGATGACTTCGACCTGGGATCGGTGGACCTGTCCGAGTACTGCGAGCTGGCCGATGAGGTGGGGGAGCCCGCCCACGGCATGGCTCTTGACACCGACCCCGCCCGGCAGCAGCTTCGGCGCCGCATCGTCGATCTCTCGCTGGTGACCGACGGGGTTCTGTCCCTGGGCGACGAGGCCACGGCCGAGGAGATCCTGACCGCCACCGCCGAGGGGCCTTTGGGCCAACTGGATTTCGACCGCATCCTGGTGTACCGCGTCGCCGCCGACCGTGCCCATCTGGAGCCCCTGGCCAGCCACGGCGTGCGCCGGAGCGATGAGCCGCCCGTCATCTCCATGGTCGGCGATCGCGATCCCCTGGTCGCCGCTGCCCTGTCGGGCAGGCCCGCCAAGCTGCGCGTAGGCCGGGAGTTCGAGCCCGGCGAATCGCAGCTCCTCGACTGGCTGGAGCCCAGCTCCCTGGCCGTCGTGCCCCTGCGCGTGGATGGCGCGACCTCGGCCGTTATCCTGGTGGACAACACCCCCTCGTGGCGGACCATCGGCGCCGAGGACATGGACCTTCTGGCGAGCATCGGCAAGCAGCTCGAGCTAGCCCTGGGCAGGGCCGCGGCATACGAGCGGCTCCTCCGTCGGACCGGCCAGCTCCAGGATATGGCGTGGCGCGACCCCCTCACCGGGCTCCACAACCGGGGCTACCTGGAGGAGGCGCTCCGGCGTGAGATGGCCACGGCGCGAGACACGGGGAAGCCCCTGTCCATCCTGATGCTCGATGTGGACCACTTCAAGTCGGTCAACGATACCTACGGCCACAAGGCGGGCGACGAGGTGCTCCAGACCATCGCCCGGATCGCTCGGGACCGCCTGCGTGACCTGGATCTTCTTTGCCGGTACGGAGGCGAGGAGTTCACGGCCCTGCTCCCCGGCACGCCCAAGGTCGTCGGCACCGTCCCCGCCGAATCGGTACGCCGTGCCGTCGCCGACGCGAGCTTGGCGGGAGTGGTGCCCGATGCTCCCGACCTGCGCGTCACCGTGAGCGTGGGCCTGGCCACCTTCCCCGACGATGCCCAGACGGGCGAGGACCTGATCGAGCTAGCCGACGAAGCCCTCTACAAGGCGAAGGCCACCGGTCGGAACCGGGTCGTTGCCGTGGGGGCCTGAGCTGCAGGAGCCGGCTTTGGAGTCGATCTCGGGAGTTTCTTCCAGACAAGCACTTGGACTCGGCGCTCTCCAGGCTAGGAGTGGGCCTTTGCTCTTCCACTAGGCTCTTCGCCGGAGGGGTGTGCCCCTCCGGCGAAGAGCCGCGGGAGTCCAGAGGGCGCGCCC
>WJIW01000567.1 GCA_014730065.1 Armatimonadia bacterium
CGTTATAGGGCTCACCGCCGATTACCAGGCCCGGCTCCTCGGCCTTTAGGCGGATGGTGATGTCCACGGGATAGCCGGCGCCGACCTGGGGCCAGGCGCGGATCCAGACTTCCTCGGTGGCGACCTTCTCGCCATCCACGTACCAGCCGTTGCGCACCCCGAGCACGGCACAGATGGGCCCGGCCTCGCGGCCCAGCCACTCCTCGAACTCCGTCTTCATGCCGCCATTGAAGTCCCAGTGATTGTAGCGCTCGCCGCGCCACACCGTATTGGGCCAGCGCCAGAAGAGCCCGCTGTGGTGGTAGTGATCGGCGGGGAAGTCGTCGGTCAGGACGGCCCCGCTCGGCGACCAGACGGGGTGGATGTACGAGCTTCGCCGGTAGCGCTCGGGCACGCCGTCGGGGAGTACGGGCTCGTAGATGTAGCGGAGCCGCGGCTGTCCGTTGCACACGAAGGTGACGGCGCCGCCTTCGTCGACTAGCTCCCAGTCGGCGTTCGGTACTTCGGGTATCGCACCAGGTTCGGGTCGCAAGATAACCTCACCATGCCCCTCGAAGCTCCTCAGAAAGCCGATCCAGCCATTGTCGCCGCCCCATGGTCCCAGGCGTGAAGCGTGGGCGGCACGCTGCATGGGCTCGCCCTCGACGTGGGTCTCGGCGACCCATCCTCCCGGGTCTTCGCCGTCGGGCAGGGGGACGCTGACGGCATCGAGCCACAGGAGTGGCTCACCGGGGGGACCGCCGGCGTAATGATCGGGGAAGTCCACCGTATAGGGCGCCGCGATGAGCGCCAGAGAGACGGTGACTGACACCAGCATGGAGTCACGCTCCCAAGCGTAATTAGTCGTATCTAAGTTGCCTATTGGCCCTCGGGTCGTGCGATACCTCCCCCGAGAGCCGCACCCATCCGTTTGGGGTGGTTGTTGAGATTCCGCGAGAGCGCCGGGTGTCCTTCCCGCCGGGGCCTGAATCCGGTAGATATACTATTCGGGGATGGGAATAATGGGAAGGGGTGGGACACCTGACGCTTTCGCCAACCCGATGCTAATGCGGGCAGCCGCGCGGCGAACGGGGCTCGGCCGCGCCCGGACGAAGCTGCCATCCTCCTAGCCCGTCAGCCTCGCCTGAGCCGTCTCTCGATCATCGCCAGAAGTGAGCGGTAGAACGGGAGCCCGATGGCGTACGCCACGACCAGCATGCCCAGCTCCAGCCACCATGTGGGCCGCCAGTCCGAGCCCATCCACAGCGAAAGCCACGTGGCCGCCACGTAGATGAGAAACAGGCCGCCCACGACCGCCGCGTGTCCTGCCCAGCCCGCAGTGGTGCCCCTGCGCGCTCCTATGCTCACCGGGATGGCCGGCGCGTACAACACCGACGCTGCGGCACCGAAGAAGGGCGTGCTGGTGAGCACTATGCTAACGACCCAAGAAACAAGGACGATTAGGACGTGCCAGACTGGGCTCATATCACCCGCGATGCTCGTGTCGCCACCGGCGCATGTGGCGCGGCTGCACTCAGCCGGGGGCGAAGGCGAGACGCTCGGGTAAGGTTGATCGGAACCCCCTGTATGTCCCCCTTGGGAAGGGGGACGAACGGGAGGAGAGCGCGGCCCCTTCCGCCACCCAGCAGGGCAGGTCCACGATCTGGGTATTCGACACTCACCCCAGCGCCACCTCTCGATCGGGCTGGCAGACCCTAAGATACTTGATGTTCCACTTCCACTACCCAGATCTTGATCGAATGATCACAACTCCCTCCCAAGGTAGGACCGTGCAGGGGCGTCGCTTAGACTCATCGAACTAGTCACCCGTGCGACGATCCGCACGGGAACGGAGAATCCGACATGGCTGCCAAGAGCGGCAAGAAGACCGCTAAGAGCGCGAGCAAGATCAAGATCCCTTACAAGAAGGGCGACCTTCGGAAACACGCCTCACATCGCACCTTCACCGGCGAGAGCCTCGACATGGTCGCCATGCCTATGGGTGGCATCGGCACCGGCTGCGTCTCCCTCGGTGGGCGAGGAGAGCTGCGCGACTGGGAGATCTTCAACCGGCCCGGCAAGGGCAAGGACCTGGACGCCTTCGTACTGTTGTGGGCCCGTAAGCAGGGCGAGGAGCCGGTCACCAAGAGCGTCCAGCGCGCGCCCCTGCCGCCCTACTGGGGGTCGGGTGGCTGGCGGCGGGATGGCGGCAGAGGTCTGCCGTGCTTCCCCGAGGCCACCTTCAAGGCCGCGTACCCCTTCGGCGAGATCGACTTCGAGGACAAGAACTTCCCCCTCCAAGTCAGCCTGGAGGGCTTCAACCCCCTGATCCCCCTCAACCCCTACGACTCCGGACTGCCAGCGGCCGTTCTCACCTATAAGCTGCGGAACCCATCGACCAAGCCCGTGGAGGCCACGCTGCTGCTCAACATGCCGAACGTGGTCGGGACCGATGGGATCACCTTCCATGGCGAGTGCATCAAAGGCACGGTCACGGAGCTGGGCGAGGGTGAGGGCTTCCAGGCTATCCGCATGACCAACCATGAGGTGCCCCTGGGCGATTCTCGTGGCGGCACTCTGGTGGTGGCCGCCAAAGGCGAGGAGTTCACCCACCTGCTGTCCTGGCCCCAGGGCGAGGGCTGGTGGGACTCCTTCCATATGTTCTGGGACGACTTCGCCGAGGACGGCACCTTCGATGAGCCCGGCCCCGGCGGTCCCTTCGAGGGGCCACACCCGTCCAGCGCCGCCTTGGGCGTCAAAGTGGTCGTCAAGCCCCGGAGCACCGTCGAGATCCCCTTCGTGATCGCGTGGCACTTCCCGACCCGGGTCAACCAGTGGGATCGGGAGCCCGAGGTCCATGGGGAGACCGTCGTCAACGAGTACAACAACCGCTTCGATGATGCCTGGAATGTGGCCGAGTACGTCATGCACAACCTCGGCCGCCTGCACGAGGAGAGCAAGCTGTACCAGTCGGCCCTGTTCGACTCGTCGCTGCCGGGCGTGGTTCTGGACGCCGTCTCCACTCAGTCGTGCATCCTGAAGAGCCAGACCTCGCTCTGGCTGGATACGGGCGACTTCCACGGGTTCGAGGGATGCAGCAGCGAGATCGGCTGCTGCCCGATGAACTGTACCCATGTTTGGAACTACGAGCAGACGCTGGCGTACCTCTTCCCGCAGCTCGAGCGGACCGTCCGCCGGACGGACTACCTCTGCAACGTGCGGGAGGACGACTCCATGGCCTTCCGCACCAAGCTGCCCCTGGGCAAGGTGTGCTGGGACTTCAAGCCCGCCGCCGATGGCCAGATGGGTACGATCCTGAAGCTCTACCGCGAGTGGCTGCTCTCGGGCGATGACGACATGCTGCGGGAGCTCTGGCCCAACGCCAAGCGGACCATGGACTACGCCCAGGAGGAGTGGGATGCCGACGGCGATGGCGTCATGGAGGGTGAGCAGCACAACACCTACGACATCGAGTTCTTCGGCGCCAACACCATGATGGGCACCCTGTACCTGGGCGCGCTGAAGGCATCGGCGATCATGGCCGATCGCATGGGGGACGAAGAGGCCCGGGACCGGTACGAGAAGCTCTACAGCAAGGGCACCGTGAACCTGGACGGCGCGTGCTGGGACAAGGATTACTACATCCAGGTGGTGGATCTGGACGCCCACCCCCGGTACCAGTACGGCAAGGGGTGCCTGGCGGACCAGCTCTTGGGCCAGTGGTTCAGCCATGTGGTGGGCCTGGGTCATGTGCTGCCCCGGGAGCGGGTCAAGAAGTCGCTCCAGTCGCTGTTCCGGCACAACTTCCGAACGAGCTTCTACGACCACCCCAACCCCCAGCGGATCTACGCCCTGGCCGACGAGGCGGGCTTGCTGCTCTGCACCTGGCCCAAGGGTGGCCGGCCGGCGCTGCCGGTGGTCTACGGCGATGAGGTGTGGACGGGCATCGAGTACCAGGTCGCGGCCCATATGATCTACGAGGGCCTGGTGGATGAGGGCCTGTCCGTCGTGAAGGGCGTGCGCGACCGCCATGACGGCATCCGGCGGAACCCCTTCAATGAGTTCGAGTGCGGCGACCACTACGCCCGGGCGCTGGCGAGCTGGTCGGTGCTGCTGGCCCTGAGCGGCTACCGGTACTCGGCGCCCGATCAGCGGCTGAGCTTCGCGCCCTGCCTGGGAGGCAGCAAGTTCGAATGCTTCTTCAGCACGGGCACGGGCTGGGGCACGGTAGCCATCTCCAGTCCCAAGGGCGCGTGCCGGGTCATGGTCAAGGTGCTGTACGGCACGCTGGACTTGAAGGAGCTGGGCACCGCGGCCCTGGGCGAGACCTTCAAGGAGCCCAAGGAGGCCGAGGCCAAGTTCAACCGGCGGAAGGTGAATGCTACCGCCGCCGCCGTGGACGGCCGGGCCATGGCGACCTTCGAGGAGCCGGTCCATCTCGAGGCCGGCGACTCGGTGACGGTGTCCTTCGGATAGCCAGCGGTGAAGCGGCGGGCGGAGAC
>WJIW01000568.1 GCA_014730065.1 Armatimonadia bacterium
CGGCACCGACAGCATCACCGTCGACCTGGGCGAGGCGTTTGGCCGCGTGTCGATCTACGACCCGACCGCGGGTCCGGAGCCCGTGGTCACGGTGAGTGACATCCGCTCCCTGGACCTTGGCCTGACGGACCATCCGCTGGTGATCGAGCTGGAGTGAGCATGCTACCCGTCATTCCAGATCATGGTGGAGCTTGAGCCGCTCCATGAACCCAGGCTCCAGCCCGATTCCCTCAGCGTCCAGGTAGTCGAGCACGTCATTGCCCAGGCTCGTGTTGATGTGCGCGTGCATCAGCGGGCCGTTGATCTTCAGGAAGCCGACCCGACCAACCAGGTCGGGCCGCTGCTCGCCGCCGATCACCGGCACGTGGATCGTGCAGCCCGTCAGCCGCGTGCCCAGGCTGCTGGAGAGGTCGTAGATGCTCCCACCGGCCTCCGCCAGCTCGGGCCGGAAGCGGCAGCCGTCGAAGACCAGCTCGCCATCCAGGTCGGCGGCGGTCAGCGTGTTGATCGTGCAGTCATCGAAGGCGGCGCTGGCGACGGAGTTGCCGAGATACGCGCTCACCCCCTCGCACCCCCTGAACCGGATCTTGGGGTAGAGCGCACGATCGTCGACGTACTCGGCAGGCTCATCGCCGCCGATGAGCAGGTGCACGCTGTCGGTGTCGCCGGGGCTGGCCGGCGTGACCCGCTCGAGCTGCACGTTCTCCACCTCGATGATGCAGTTCGGCTCGAGCCACGCGCCGTTGTACGCGCCCTCGCGCGCCAGCTCGTACCCGCCCGGATTGGGGATGCGCATGAGCCGCACCCCCTGCTGACGGCCCGCCACACGGATGTCCTCGAACTGAATGCTAGCCGGGAAGAACAACCGGCCGCCGTCGCTCGTGCGTGAGAAGGGCGGGGCGTAGACCAGCCAGCAGGGCGCCTGGGACTCGGGCGCGGCGGCGTAGTCGATGACCAGGTCCTGGATGGAGATGCTCCGGGCGAGGCCGATGGGGTACTGGTAGTCGAAGTCGGCCATTCCGTAGCTCAGCACGGCCACCCCGCCACCGGTGACGGGGCGAAGGGTGCAGCCCTCGATGCGGACGGGCCCGTCCCACTTGGAGCCGTAGTCGCGCCGGAAGCTCACGAAGCTATTGCCATGGCGGGTGGTGTTCTCGATCAGCAGCTCGCCGCCGCCCGTCAGCGTGATCCCCTTGAATCCGATCTCCGAGTCCTTAATATGCAGGCCCCAGCAGTGGAAGTGCACATCGACGCGGTTCAGCCGGCAGTTCTCGATCCGCAGGTCCTTGTTCAGGTTCGTGCCGAAGACGCCCCACGCGACCCAGCCGGCCTCCGCCGTCACGTTCCGGAAGGTGCAGCCCAGCATGCGCTTCCCACCGATGCCGTAAGTGCCGTGGGCCACATCGGGCTCGTCGCCCGGCCGGTCCTTCTCCCACGGCATGGCCCGGACGTTCTCGATGGTGACGTCGTACACCCCGCTGAGGGAGTAGAAGCCTTGGCGCGGCTCGACGGTCTCATCGCTTCGGCCCTCCTCCAGGCCCACCCACTGGTTCCGGATGATGGTTCGGCTGCGCTGGATCGAGAACCCGTTGTGGTGGTAGCCCGACGCGCCGCTCTCGGGCGTGTGGCCCGATACGTGGAAGGAGCCGCCATCGATCACTAGATAGGAGTCGCCGCAGGGCGTGGCCGTGACCGAGGTCAGATCCTCGAAGGTCCACGCGATGTCCCCGATGATCCGGCCCTCCTCCTCCACATAGAACAGCTCCTCCCGCGCCCAGCCGCGGTGGGATTCGTAGCCTGCCCGGATGCCTATGCGGTCGTTCTCATCGCGCACGATGATCAGATGGCCGGCGTAGGGCGCCAGCTCGGGGATGATCTGCACGCCCGGACGGATCCGTTCCAGGAGCGCCGCCTTGAGGTCATCGTCCAGGTCCAGCGTGATCGTGGGCTCATCGCCCAGAACCACGAACCGGGGCTGGCCGCGCTCGTTGAACCGCTCATCGATATGGAAGCGCGTGGCGCCCCAGTCCACGCTGGTCCGAATGGGAATGGCATGGGTGTCCTTGATCCAGAAGTCGCCCGAGCGATTGACGATGGGCAGCCCGTGCTCGGCGGCGTATTCGTGGGCGCGCTTGACCTGGACGCCATCGTCGCTCTCTCCATCACTCACCGCGCCGAACTGCCTGTAGTTGACGGCGCCGGCCTCCGTGAGCACGGCCACCAGGTCTTCGCCTACGGCCAGAACGTCGGCGCCATTGGGCTCCGGAGCCTCGGCGCGGTCGCGGATGTGATAGAGGGCGGCGCCACCATCGCCCGGCCTATGGAAGCCGAGGGTGCGCACCACCGTGCCCGGCTGGAGGTCCTCTGCCGACGCTAGGGCCACGGCACTGGCGAGGTCCACCATGGGCGCGTCCGGCGCTGGCTCGCGGCCGGTCTGGGCCATGGCGGCTCCCGCGAGGGTCATAAGAAGGATGAAGATCGGGGGAGCGAGGCTACCTGACACGGGGTACGGTAGGTGGCTGAACATGGTGACCTCCGGCTTCCTCGGCGCGACCTGGGCCGCGCCCGGACTTGCCCGGAGGATAGATGCCGGCGGGGTGGGGTGCAAGGGGAGGGCCCGCAAGCCCCGCAGGTGCCGGGCACCGGGTGGGCGAAGGCAAGAAACCAGGAGTCAGATCAATGCTCGAGGCGACGCCCGGCCTCTGCCTGTCGGGCGTCTGCACTGTGAAGGGACCATCCATGGCCAAGAGATCCGTTACCGATATCGACCCGAAAGGCAAGCGAGTGCTCTGCAGAGTTGACTTCAACGTCCCCCTGGACGATGACCGGAACATCACCGACGACAGCCGCATCCAGGCCGCCCTGCCCACCATCAACTTCCTCCTCGAGAAGGGCGGCAAGGTCATCCTCATCAGCCACCTGGGCCGCCCCAAGGGCGAGAAGAAGCCTGAGTTCAACCTGGACCCCGTCGCCAAGCGGCTCGCCGAGCTGGTCGACGCCAAGGTCACCAAGACCGATGACGTGGTCGGCCCCGAGGTCACCAATGTGGTAGGAGCTATGCAGCCGGGCGAGATCGTCCTGCTGGAGAACAGCCGGTTCGAGCCGGGTGAGGAGAAGAACGATCCCGCCCTGGGCGAGGCCCTCGGGGAGCTGGCGGACATCTACGTCAACGACGCCTTTGGCGCTGCGCACCGCGCCCACGCCTCCACCGAGGGCGTGACCAAGCATGTGGACACCTGTGTGGCGGGCTTCCTGATGCAGAAGGAGCTTGAGATCCTGGGCGACGCCCTGCTGGAGGAGCCCAAGCGGCCCGTGGTCGCCATCCTGGGCGGGGCCAAGGTCGCCGACAAGCTGGGTGTCATCGAGTCCCTGCTGAAGGTGGCCGACACCCTCATCATCGGGGGCGGCATGTCGTACACCTTCCTGAAAGCCAAGGGCTATGAGGTCGGCCAGTCGCTACTGGACGCCGACCGTATCGAGTACTGCTCGGGCATCATCCTGAAGGCTGAGGAGACGGGCACCAAGCTCCTGCTGCCCACGGATGTGCTCATCGCCGACGACTTCAAGGCCGACGCCAACACCAAGGTCGTGCCCGCCGACCAGATCCCCGCCGACTGGATGGGGCTGGACATGGGGCCCGAGTCGACCAGGGTCTTCTGCGAGGCCGCCGCATCGGCCGGCACCGCCTTCTGGAACGGCCCCATGGGCGTGTTCGAGATGGAGGCCTTCGCGGGCGGCACCAAGGCCCTGGCCAAGGCTCTCGCCGAGTCCGATGCCGTGACCATCATCGGTGGCGGCGACTCCGCCGCGGCCGTTCGGCAGATGGGCTTCGCCGATGCCATGACCCACATCTCCACCGGTGGCGGCGCCTCCCTCGAGTTCGTCGAGCAGGGCTCCCTACCGTGTGTTGAGGTACTGGACGAGAAGTAGGGGGAGCTCACCGTCCCAGCCCCCCTCCGCTCGCGGAGGGGGAGAGACGGACATGACTGCGGACCGGGTTCGGGCGTTGCGTGCCGAGCTCGACGCCGCTTCTAGATGGAACCGGAGGAGACAAAATGGCTCGAAATCCCTTCATCGCGGGGAACTGGAAGATGAACATGACCGTGCCCGAGGGCACGGAGCTGGTCTCGGCGCTCATCGCCGAGAAGGACGACATCTCACCTGTGGAGGTGGGCGTGTGTCCGCCCTTCACCGCGCTGCATGCCATCGGCAGCCTGCTCAAGGAGAAGGGCAGCGCCATCAAGCTCGGTGGCCAGGACGTCTTCGGTGACGGCACGGGCGCCTTCACGGGCATGATCTCGATCCCCATGCTCACCGACTGCGGCTGTGAGTACGTCATCCTCGGCCACTCCGAGCGACGGGGCCGATTCGGGACCACGCCCGACTGGCTGACCCCATCCCTGCAAGCGCTGTTCGCCGACAACGACGAGACGGTCAACCTCAAGGCGAGCATCGTCATGCCATCCCCCCTCAAGCCCATCATCTGCGTGGGCGAGACCATCGATGAGCGGAAGACCGGAGACACGGATTCCATCGTCAGGTCCCAGGTCGAGGCCGCCCTGAAGGGCCTCGACAAGAGCAAGCTGGGGGAGGTCGTGCTGGCGTACGAGCCCGTCTGGGCCATCGGCACGGGCGAGACGTGCGATTCCGCCGAAGCTCAGCGGGTGTGCAAGCTGATCCGGGACACGGTGGCGGGCATCGACTCCAGCGCCGCTGAGGCCATGCGGGTTCAGTACGGCGGCAGCGTGAAGCCCGACAATGCCGAGGAGCTGCTCGGCCAGCCCGACATCGACGGAGCCCTGGTCGGCGGCGCGTCGCTAAAGGCCGACAGCTTCGCGGCCATCGTGAGGGCGGCGAAGAAGACAGCGTAGAGGCGCACCCGAGCTTGACAGGCTCGGGGTGTTGCCCTATATTGAGCCCTTGCCAGATGGCCACGCCGAGGTGGCGGAATTGGCAGACGCGCTAGGTTGAGGGCCTAGTGAAGGTATTCCTTCGTGGGGGTTCAACTCCCCCCCTCGGCACCATATGTTCCGAGAGGCCAGCGGCGGATCGGGCGAATAGCTCAGCTGGCCAGAGCGCCTGCTTCACACGCAGGAGGTCGCTGGTTCAAGTCCAGCTTCGCCCACCATGAACTTTTTTCCCGGGCGAGAGGTATGAGGTATCGACCGGGGAATTTGACAAGATACAGAGGGCGGAAATAGCTCAGTTGGTAGAGCAACAGCTTCCCAAGCTGTGGGTCGCGGGTTCGAGTCCCGTTTTCCGCTCCAACAACAAGCGGAAGTAGCTCAGCTGGTAGAGCATCACCTTGCCAAGGTGAGGGTCGCCGGTTCGAATCCGGTCTTCCGCTCCAACGATTACCCACACCCGGCCTCGCGCCGGGTGTTGCCTTAGTGGGGCGGCGTAGCCAAGTGGCTAAGGCGGCGGTCTGCAAAACCGCTATTCACCGGTTCGACTCCGGTCGCCGCCTCCAAAGATCATCCCGGGCGGCCTCCCTCGAGGTCGCCCGTTCTGCTTTGTGTGCCCAGGTGGTGGAACGGCAGACACAGGGGACTTAAAATCCCCTGACCTTCGGGTCGTGCGGGTTCGAATCCCGCCCTGGGCACCACGGCCCGCCCGTGCAATCGGCGGCAGGTCATCCCCGCGCCTCGCTGAAACTACTTCCTCCAGTAGGGGAGGTGCGGCTCCATGAGAGTGATGATCGCGGAAGCCGATGCCGATGCCAGGGCTGAACTGGTGAACGCCGTGGAGGAGCTCGGCCTGCAGCCGCTTCTAGCGGAGAACGGCCACGCGGCGCTCGACGCGATGCTCGGCCGGGACGCCCCCGATATCGCGTTCGTTGACTGGCAGATGCCCGAGCTGGGCGGGACCGACATGGCGCGGCGGGTCCGGGTGGAGGACAGGGAGCGCGATCCGTACATCATCGTGGTTGTGAGCGATGCGACGGGCGAGGACCTGGGCGTAGCACTCGAATCCGGTGTGGATGACGTCCTGGGCAAGCCCTTGAGTAAGGCGGCAACTAGGGCGAGGCTCCACAGCGGCGTTCGGACCGTGGAGCTGCGGGGCGCCCTCCGGCAAGCGCTTGCCGCTCTGGAGCACCAAGCGGCGCAGGATCCACTGACCGGCATCGCCAACCGCGAGGCTGTGCTGGACAGGCTCCACTTTGAACTAAGGCGTATTCGCAGGACCGCTAGCCACCTCTCCGTCGGCATCTGTGGCGTGGACAACCTGGAGGCGATCAACGCAACCCACGGCGTGTTCGTCGGTGATGACGTCCTGGCTGGATGTGCCCAGATCGTGGACAGTACCGTGGGCCAGGCGGGCCATGCCGGCCGCCTCGGTGGTGACGAGTTCTTGGTGCTGGCCCCCGGGACCGACCGAGACGCAGGTCTGGAGCTGTTCGAAGGGGTGCGCCAGGCAGTGGAGGCATTGCCCGTTGCCACCCGCGGACCCAGATTGAGCACCACCGTGAGTATCGGGGTGGCAACCTCCGAGAGCCGCGAGGACCTGGATGCTCTCCTGATGGCCGCGAGCAAGGCCCTACGGTCCGCTAAATCCGAGGGCAAAAACAGGGTCTGCTGCGCAGTGTAGCAAGGCTCTCCGCGCAACTCTAGCCCCCTTTTGGTGCCGACTGGCTTGCAAGATTCCCCCGGGCGATGCATGATGTCGGCCATGGCCCGGGGCGGGCTCGGCACGCCGGTCAGCCTGTCGGCTCGACTCGTAGAGGAGGCACCTGAGTTGCCACCAGATCCTCGCGGTGTCCCACGCGTGCTTGAGGGCTTGCAGCCCATCGCCACCGGCGCCCTGGTCGAGATGACTACCCGCGGCTTTCCTCTGTACCACCTGCTGGATAATGACATCGTGCTGTTCTGCGAGGCCGATGAGCCGCTGGACGCGACGCGGCGGCAGCGCCTGGCTGTGCATGACGTCGAGCATCTGTACGTGCGCGACGAAGACACGGCGGGCTTCTACGGCGCGGTGGCTTCCGAGGTCATCAGTCGTCTGGGTCAGACCGCGATGCTGGAAGGGCCGAAGGCCGAGGAGACCTTCGAGCTAGCGGCATGGGGCGTGCACCACATGCTCGACTCGCCGACCGTTCAGAACCTCCGGCACGGGTGCGAGTCCCTAGGATACGTGGGCGAGGCCTTTGCCCTCAATGCGGACATCGTCGGCGCCCTCGCACGCTGGGTCCGGTCGGATCCATCGCAAGCCGCCACGGCGGTGGCGGTCGCAGCGGTCGGAACGGCAGTTGCCAAGGAGCACCAGGGCCTGGAGGGCCAGCGCCTGCGGGCCGTGTCGGCGGCGCTTCTGGTGCACGACATCGGCATGACCACGGTGCCGGACCGGATCCTCAACAAGGCGGCCCGCCTGGGTGCGGGCGAGATGCAGACGGTTCGGCTGCACGTCAATGCGGGCCTCCGGCTACTCAGAGAGCTGGACTGCCTCACAACGGAGATGGAGTACGTGGTGGGTCAGCACCACGAGCGGCTGGATGGCTCCGGCTATCCGAACCGCCTCAGGGGCAGGCAGATCCACCCGCTAGGTCTCATCGGCGGGATCTCGGATACCTTCGCGGCTCTCATTAGCGATCGTCCGTACCGGCCCCGGAACTCGCCATACGAAGCTCTGACCCTAATGCGCGATCAGATGCTCGACTGGTTCGGCGCCGACCTCTTCCGTTGTCTGGTGGGGTTGATGACGCCACGTCGCTAGGCTCGGCCCTTGTGGCGATGAATGGGGCCCTCAGGTCCGTCGCTCGCGCCGGGCCTCAATGGCCCCACTGATCCACTGCCCGACGCCCAGCATCCGCAGCGCGACGATCACCAGTAGGCCGGCGAAGGCCATGCGAAGCGCGTCGCCCGCCAGGGCCGTGGCCAATACGGGGCCGCACACGGCGCCGATAATGGCTCCGGGGGCGATCCGCAGCGCGAGAGGCCAATCGGGCTTCTTCTCGGGGTCCGCTCCGTGCTGGGCTCGGAGGGTCCCCGCCACAGCCGAGGCTAGCACCACAACCAGCGACGTGGCGTGAGCGTGGTGCTGCTGCACCTGGAAGCCGAGCACCAGCATGGGCACCGAGAGGAAGCCGCCGCCCACCCCCAGCAGCCCCGAGGCCGTGCCGACGAGTGCGCCGCAAGGCCCCGTGGCCCATACGGGCCACTCCTCACCCGGGGCGGGATCGCCGATCTCCACCCAGCCCACCATCTTCGCGGCCACGAAGAACAGCAGGATGGCAAACACGTACCGGAGAGTGCGGCCCTTAAGCCGACGGCCGAGGGGGATGCCGACGAGGCTGGAGCCCAGTACCGCGGCCGGGGCGAAAAGCCAGACCAGATCCCAGCGCACGATCTCCTCGCCGTGGATGTGAGCCTGAACCTCGTAGCTCGCGATCCCGAACAGGGCCAGGAACTGCATGGTGGCCAGCGAGGTAACGGTGGCCTGGTGTATCGGGCGGCGTAGCAGGAAGGTGATCAGCGGGACGAAGACCACCCCACCGCCCAGGCCAAAGAAGCTCCCGACGAGGCCCGCCGCCAGGCCGATCAACACCAGGATCCAGCCGGCGTGCTCGGGTCGATTAGCCTGGCTATCGGAATGGGGCGGCATCGCGGCTGATCATACTAGCGCCAGGGTGGGGTGGCAAGCGGGCGAAGTCTGGGGCATCTTGCGCCCAACGCAGGAGGACGACCCGGCGGTGTCGAAGCCAACTTCGGGTGTACGGATGCGAGGCGGGATGGTAAGACGTAAGTGGTTGGGCGCGGTACGAGGCATCCGAACGCCCTTCGAGACTCGAAGGCATGGTCCGGACGATCTCTCCTCAAGCAGCCGCGTGATACCACTTCGTACGGGATGGAGGAAGCTCCGATATGGATGAGCTTGCTGTCCTCGACGATGTCGAGTTGATGGGCGATGGGGAGCAGGTTGTCAGCTTCCGCATAGGGGATGAGATCCTCGCGGTGGGTGTGGATACGGTCTACGAGATCGTGCGGATGCGCGAGGTCACCGAAGTGCCACAGGTGCCCAGCTACGTGCACGGGGTCATCAATCTCCGGGGTCACATCATCCCCGTGATCAACCTCCGCAACAGGCTCGGCCTCGAGGAGGTCGAGGAGACCCGGTCGACGCGGATCATCGTGGTCGAGCTGGGCGGCGAGAGCATCGGTATGGTGGTGGATGCCGTCGACGAGGTCGTGACCGTGCCGACGGATGCCATCAGCCCCCCCAGCCCGGTCCTGATATCCATCGATACGGACTTCGTTCGGGGTATCGCCAGGCTCGAGGACAGGCTGATCATCCTCCTGGATGTGCTGAAGGTGACACAGTTCGGGGCCGAGGGTGACGGTGAGGAGAAGCCGGAGGCTTTGCCGGCGGGCGATGCCGCGGCGGCACCGGCGATCGAAGGGGGCGATGAGGCGTGACCGATGGCTTCGACATGTCAGAGTATCTCGATGTGTTCCTCCAGGAGGCCGACGATCAGCTACTGACCCTGGAGGAGAACATGGTGAAGCTGGAGCAGGAGGATGCGCCTCAAGACGTGCTCCAGGCCATCTTCCGCGCCGCTCACACCCTGAAGGGCGCCTCGGCCTCAATGGGATTCACCCAACTGGCCGAGGTCACCCACATTCTGGAGAACGTCCTGGATGCTCTTCGCAACGAGCAGATCAAGACGAGCACCGATCTGGTGGACGCCACATTCAAGGCCCTGGACTGCATGCGTGCGCTGAAGGAAGAGGCGGCCCAGGGCGTTCAGGGCACGGTCCCCGATGAGGTCATCCAGGACACCCTGACCAGCCTCAAGACGATCCTGGCCGAGAGTCAGGGCGACCGTATGGAGGCCCAGGAGGCGGGCGGGGGGCCCGTCGGCATGGAGCTGGCCGCCCACGACATGGAGACCATTTCCGAGGCCGTCGAGCGCGGGTACAACGTCTTCCAGGTTCACATCAAGCTGAAGGAGGGCTGCCCCCTCAAGGGGATCCGGGCGGCCCTGATCGTCAACGATATGAACGATCACGGCGAGGTCGTCAAGACCGCTCCCCCTTCCGAGGACTTGGAGGAGGAGAGGTTCGACCATGAGTTCGTCGCTCTGACCGTGACCCAGTCCACCGAGACTGAGATTATGGAATCGGTGAAGAAGCTGGCGGAGATCGACGAGGTTAGTGTGGAAGCGGTCAAGGCCGACGAGGTCGTAGCCGCCCAGGACAAGGCGGACGACGAGGCCGCCGAGGCCGCCGATGCCGCCGAGGCCGCAGTGGCTGCGGCGGCGGAGGAGGCCGGCGATCCCGACGTCAAGCCAGCGGCGGCGGCAGCGGACGCGCCTGCCCAGCAGGCCCAAGGCGGCCCCTCGAGGCAGGTCGCGACCGTCCGGGTGAATGTGGAGCAGCTCGATAACCTCATGAACTACGTGGCCGAGCTGGTCATCGACCGGACCATGCTGGAGCAGATTCGGGCCAGCCTCGCTCAGCAGCGGGGCACCCAGGATGACATCGTCGCCCGGCTCGAGGAGTCGGTCAGCGGCATCCGGCGGCGCACCACCGAGCTGCAAGAGGAGATCATGAAGGCCCGCCTGCTGCCCATCGCCAACGTATTCAACCGGTTCCCACGCATGGTGCGGGACCTGGCGAAGAAGGCGGGCAAGGAGATCGACTTCCAGGTATCGGGCGGCGAGACGGAGCTGGATCGATCGGTGCTGGAGTTCATCGCCGATCCCCTGATCCACATCCTGCGCAACGCCGTGGACCACGGCATCGAGCCACCCGATGTACGCGAGGAGGCGGGTAAGCCCCGCAAGGGCGCCGTGGACCTCAACGCTCGCCACGAGGAGAACCATATCGTCATCGAGGTCACCGACGACGGCCGGGGCATCGATCCCGAGAAGGTCAAGGCTGCGGCCATCCGACGCGGGCAGCTCACCGAAGAGGTGGCGGCACGCATGAGCCGGCGCGAGGTCTACGACCTCATCTTCGCCCCTGGCACCAGCACCGCCGATCAGATCACCGATGTGTCGGGCCGAGGCGTGGGCATGGACATCGTCAAGACCAACATCGAGCGGCTCAACGGACAGATCGACATCCAGTCCCAGGTGGGCGTGGGCACCACGATGGCCGTCCGTCTGCCCCTCACCTTGGCTATCATCCAGGCCCTGATGGTCAGCTCGCGTCAACGGATCTACGCCATCCCCCTCAGCGCCGTGGAGGAGACGGAGCGGCGTCCCCGGTCCGATGTGGACACTGTCCGCGGGCGGGAGACCATCACCGTGCGCGACAAGGTCATCCCTCTCATCGACCTGTCGGGCGCCCTATCCTACAGCCGCGAGGTACCGCCTCCCGAGGAGAGCGACCAGCTCTACATCGTGGTCGTCTCGGTGGGCGAGAAGCTCGCGGGTCTCATCGTGGACCGGCTGGTGGGCGAGCAGGAGGTCGTGATCAAGAGCCTGGGCAAGTTCATCGGCGAGATCCACGGTATCTCGGGCGCCACCATTCTGGGCGACGGCACCGTGGCGCTGATCGTGGATGTTGGCGCCCTACTCAACCGGGTGGTGGACGAGATCCAGCAGCCCGCCTTGGCCTAGGCCGAGAAGGGGCACCGGCCCCGCCGCAGGAACCAGTGGGCATCGGCACGCGTCCCATGGATGTGGTCGAATCGCGGCCCGTGCTCCGGCACGCGGCGAGGGACAGGTGGAACGCGCCTTGAGGCTCTACGATCTGCTGGTAGCTGGCGGCATCGCCATGGTGCCCCTGGTGGGTTGCTCCGTGGCCGTTGTGGCCATCGTCATCTGGCGATGTATCGCCAACCACAAGGCATCCGTCGATGCCGATGGGTTCCTGCGGGAGGTCGAGGAAGAGATCCGGCTGCGGGGCTGGGATGTGGCTCTCGCCGTCTGCCGGCGGACTCCGGGCCCCCTCGGCCGGGTGTTTGCCACGGCCATCGTTCTGCGGGAGCGAGACAGCCAGCCTCTGGTGGAGAGCGTCCAGGACGCTGCCGTGAAGCACAGCCAGCCCCTGGAATGGGGCCTCAACACTCTGGGCAGCATCGCCACCATCGCTCCCTTCATCGGTCTTCTCGGAACCGTCCTCGGGGTCCTGAAAGCCTTCTGGAACATCGGCCTCCAGGGCAAGGCGGGCGCCACCGTGGTCGCCGCGGGCGTGGCCGAGGCCCTGATCACCACCGCCGTCGGGCTGACCATTGGCATCGTGGCCGTTATCTCCTACAACGCGCTCCTCGGCTGGCACAACCGCTATGTGGAGAACCTGGAGCTGGCGGGCGCCGAGATGGCCCGGTGCGTTAAGTCGCTCATGCAGCGCAGCCATCCTGCGGAGCCGCCTCGGGAGGCGGTGCCGTGAGCAGCCATCGACGCGCTCGAAGGCGCCAGATCCACTCGGCCATCAACATCACGTCCCTGACCGATGTGGCCCTGGTCCTGCTCATCATCTTCCTGATCACCGCCACCTTCCTGGGCGTGGAGGAGGGTGTGGAGGTCAAACTGCCCGGAGCCGCTTCGTCGACGCCTCGGGAGGACGTGGGGGCGATCATGGTGGTGGTCACCGATGAGGGCAAGGTGTACATCGATGGCCAGGAGATCCCCGGCCCCATGCTCGTACCCGCCTTCGAGGAGCGCGCCGAGTCGGGCGCCAATCGCGTCGTGATCCGAGGCGACATGGCCAGCAGCTACCTGGCGGTGTTCCAGGTGCTCGATGCGGCTCGGCTGGCTGGCCTGAGCGACATTGCCCTCGCCACCCGCGCCGTTGACGCGCCGCCACCCTCCGAGTCATCCTGATACGCAGATGAGCATCCTCCGAAACCTGGTCAGGAGAAGGCTGCGAACGCTCCTCACCGTCCTCGGTGTGGGGA
>WJIW01000569.1 GCA_014730065.1 Armatimonadia bacterium
ACGGCCGCCGCCGCGGGCCACAGCAGGAGCAGGTAGCGACTCCACACCGGGAACACCATGGCCAGGAGGAGCGCTTGGCTGAGGTGGAATGTGGCCAGCGACCAGCCCTCCCGCCGACGCAGGCAGACCGCACCCACCAGCAGCGCCAGGGTCAGCCAGCGTACGTCGGGCCCGGCGCCAGCCCGCACCAGCCGCTCACCCCACACCTCCGCGACGCGGCCGATCCCGTAGCGAGCAGCGATCTCGCCTGGGGTCGGCGGTTTGGTGTCGCGAGCCCACCAGACCCGGCGGAGCCCGTGCTCAACCCAGTCCTCCCGGTAGTCCTGGCCTGCGGCGATGTGCTTGTTGGCGCTATAAAGCGGATCACCGAACAGGGCGGCGTTGCGGGCCATCCACGGGGCGGCCACGAGGGTGAGCGCCACCGCGCACGCGACAAGGGGCAGCGGGCCTGGCCGGCGTTCGGCGTCGCCCTCCCCATCCGCGGTGCCCAGCCACAGCGCGATGAGCACGCCGGGCACGTGCAGCAGCGCGGCCGCCTTGAGCAGGTAGGCCGCGCCCATGAGCGCGCCGGTCCAGAGGCCGCGCCAGGTGGGGGCAGGCCGGGGGCCCGAGGCGACGAGCCACGCGGCCAGTAGGAGACACGTGAAGGGCACGTCAGCCAAGACCCGGCCCGAGAGCTGCTGCGGCAGGGGCGCCAGGAGCACGAAGAACCCCGCCGCCGCCGCCCATGATGGGCCCGCACCGACGCGGCCCGCGGCCAGTAGCGTGAGCAGCGGGAGGATGAGCGAGCCCGCGGCGAGGGCCGGGAGCGCGGCAGCCCATTCGGGTGGGCCCGGCATGGCATCGGCGATGGGTGCGAGCAGCACACTGTATCCGGGGCCATAGTGATCGGCGGGATGGAGCAGTCCATCGTACCGCCGGAAGAAGTGCTGGATGTAGTTGACACGAAGCCCGTGGCCGGCGAGGATCATGTCGGCCTGATGGGCATAGGCGGCCTCATCGGGCGAGCCGATGAACGCTCGGTGCCTCAGAGTCCAGCACCGGGCGCCGAGCACGACGAGCCCGGCAAGAAGGACGGCCGCTGCGGCCACGCGCCAGAACCGACTCAGGTCCGCGTTCCCTTGGCTGGCTGAAGACATGGGCTGGGGGTTCCCCCTCGGCCGGGACGGGCCTGCCAGATTGGTATCGGCCACCGAGGAGTCTCCCCTTGAGTCTGGATGCCATGACGACCATCCCCTACGGTGCCGCAGCCGTTCTGATCCCCCTGCTGGGGTCGCTGATGTGTCTGGGCGGAGGATGGCTGGCGCGCGTCGGACGCTGGGGATCGCTGATCGCCTCGAGCGCCCTCGTGGCAGGGGGAACCCTGGCGTTCGTAGACGAGGGCGCCTTCGTGCGGGCGATGGTGCCCGATACCTCCGTTGCCGTGCTGTGCTGGGACTGGTCCACCACGGTGATCGGGGTCGTGGCTCTGGTCGCCGCCGCGCTGAGCTTCGCGAGCAGCGAGCCGGTGGCAGGCGAGGACAGCATGGTGCTGTTCCAGCTCTCCATGGCCCTCGGCGTTGCCATAGCCGGTAACGCACTGGCCCTCTGGCCACTCCTGGCCCTATCGGGCGGCGCCCTGGGCCTCTATGTGCTGGGTAGTCAGAACCTGACGACGGCCCAGAACATCGGCGGCGGGGCCCTCAGCCTGGCCTCCACGGCCGTAGGCGCCTACGGAGTCGCTCTGGCGCTGCATGTGAGCCGGCACGAGCCCCTCTCGCTCTTCGACATATCGCTCTTCCCCGCCGACGACCTCAGCTCCATGGGCTCCCTGGGCTTGGGCCTCTTGGGCGGGCTCACGGCGGTGGTCGGCGGGTTCCCCTTCGCCCTCAAGCACGTCTTCGAGTGGCGGGCCATGGGGCCTCGGCGCGCGGCGGCGGCTCTGGGACTGGGGCCGGGGGCCATCGCCCTGTTCATCTGGCTCCGAGTGTCCGTGCATGGCCGGGAAGCCCTTCAGGCCGCCATGGCGTCGGACCACGTCCGATGGGTCCTCTACGGGGCCATCGCGCTGGGGGTGATCGTCCACCTGACCAGGCTGATCCTCGCGCGGGATCCCGATGGTCTGCACAGCGCCGCCTGGGGTCTTCAGTGGTGCTACGCACTGCTGGCGCTGACTCTCGGCAATGTGGACGGCCTGGGCCTCTACGCCTTCGTGGCCTGGGCGGGGAGCGCCGCTCTGGCCTTCGGAGGGCTAGCTCTGGCCGACCGGATCCCCCCATGGGCGTCGGTCCCGCTGCGGGTGGCGAGCTGGGCTTCATTACTGGGCGCACCGCCCCTGGCGGGGTTCTGGGCGCGCTATCTTCTTGTCCGGTCCGTGGCCCGGGTGCACGGCGACTGGTGGATGGTGTGTCTGCTGCCCTGGCTCGTGGAGATCGTAACGGTAGTCGTCTTCTTCGGGTGGGTGCTGCGGAGGCACGGCACGGCGCTCAGGCAGGAAGTCGAGGCTAGCCAGGGGAACAAGCCCGCACCGGAGGATATCAGGCCGGCGGCGCGGGTGGCTGCGACGGCGTGGACGACCCTATGCCTATCGCTCCAGTTGCTGGCTGGCCCATTGAGCCTCCACGCGAGCGATGCCCTTGCGCGGCAAATAGTGACCGGCGCCACTTGGGGGGAGATGGCGCGGGAGGTGACTTCGTGGTTGCCAGGGATGTAATGCTGACCGATCTGATCTCCCTGCATGGCGATGGGACCGTGCGACAGGCCATCGGCCTGATGCTCAGTGAGAAGATCCGCGAGATACCCGTCGTGGATGACCAGCAGCACCTCGTCGGCACGGTCCGAGACGACGGCCTGGTGAGCCTGGCCATGCCGAGCTACAGCGAGATGCTGGTCGACATGTCCTATATCCCGGATGACTTCGAGCCCTTCGAGAGAAGGCTTCGATCCTCGGCGGACCTGCCGATCAACGCCGTGATGCGCCAGGATTTCATCACAGTGTCCGAGGACACTTCGGTGATC
>WJIW01000570.1 GCA_014730065.1 Armatimonadia bacterium
GGCTCGGAGGACGACTTCATCACCCAGGTCATCCAGCTCCAGAACATCCAGGCCGATAAGGTGCTCGAGGTCGTCACGCCCCTGGTCGATACCGAGCGCGGGAGCATCAGCGCCTCGGCCGACGTGAACGCCATCATCCTCACCGACACGGCGGCGAACATCGAGCGCATCATGGAGGTCGTGCGAGGGCTTGACCTCCCCATGACACCCGTCGACATCGAGGTCATCAACCTTCAGTACGCCGCCGCCGCCGATGTGGCCGACGCTCTGAACAGCATGTTCGGCACCGGCACCGACCTGCCGCCCGAGATGCTGGCCCGCATGGGCATCGATCCCAACGCCATCCAGCAGGGCCCCGGCGGCTTCATCGGCCGAGCCATGCAGGTCAAGATCGTGGCCGATGAGCGCACCAACTCCATCATCGTCTCGGCCAACGAGTCGCGCATGGAGCTGATCAAGCAGATCATCGACCAGCTCGATGTGAACATGACCGCCGACGTGGTCTACCGGGTCTTCAAGCTAGAGATGGCCGACGCCACCCAGGTCGCCGAGCTGCTGAACCAGATCTTCGAGCAGCCCCAGGGCGGCCCCGGCGGGGGCAGTGGCGGCATGTTCGGGCCCCGGATCTTCTTCGGCGGCCGGTTCGGCAGGCAGGACGAGGAGAGCTTCCACGGCCTCAAGGAGAACGTAGTTGTGGCCGATGTGCGGACCAACTCGATCATCGTCACCGCCGCCGAGGAGAACATGGTCGTCTTCGAGGACATGATCGAGCAGCTCGATAAGGTCCAGCCCCTCACCGACTTGACCAAGGTCTACGAGTTGGAGAACGCCCAGGCCGAGGAGCTGTCCCAGGTTCTCAGCCAGGCCTTCCAGGGCCAGGGGAACCAGTTCGGCGGCTTCCTGAGCTTCATCTTCGGCGGCCGCAGCCAGGCCGGCGGCCCCCTCGAGCAGCTCCAGGACATCACCGTCACCGCCGAGGCCAAGTCCAACAGCCTCATCGTGACCGCCCCGCCCCAGGCCTTCGATCTGGTCGAGGAGATCATCGAGAAGCTCGACCAGCCCCAGAAGCAGGTCTACATCAGCGTGATCATCGCCGACGTGACCCTCACCGACGACCTCCAGTACGGCGTCGAGTGGAACTGGTTCACCCGGTCCGATCCCTCCTTCACCGGCTCCAGCAGCATGGGCCTGGATGAGTGGGATGAGGGCGTCCGTTGGGGCGTCCTCTCCGATACCATCCAGGGCTTCCTGGAGGCGCTGGAGCGCGAGACCGAGATCCGGGTCATGTCCACGCCGTCGATCCTCACCCTCGACAACGTGGAGGGCACCATCTCCTCCGGCCGGGAGATCACCGTCCGGACGGGCACCCGGGAGCTGTCCAGCGGCTCCATCATCGATGAGACGGCGCGCGAGACGGCCGCCATCATCCTCAATGTGACGCCGCGGATCAACGACTCGGGCTTCGTCCAGCTCGACATCGACCAGACCATCGACGATCTGGGCGAGCTGGACTCCTTCGGGAATCCCACCTTCGTCCGAAGGCAAGCCACCGCCACCGTGCTGGTGCGGGCGGGCGAGACGGTCGTTCTGGGTGGCGTGATCCAGGAGGACCGGCGCGTGACCAAGCGCGAGGTGCCGGTGCTGAAGGAGATCCCGCTCATCGGTGAGCTGTTCGAGTCCACCGAGGAGACGGTGCGGCGCTCGGAGCTGATGGTCTTCATCACGCCATATGTGATGGAGGACGAGATCCAGGCCCGGGAGCTGCGGATCCGTGAGCAGGAGAAGCTGCGCACCGACCTGGAGTCGGAGTTCCCGTACGAGCTGAGCACCGACCCCGAGGTCCGGCCCATCATGCCGCCGGCGGATGAGCCCGAGGAGCCGGTGGTTCCCGAGCCCGATCCCCAGCCGGTCAGCATGCCCGATCCCGTGGCCGCGCCCGAGGACGACCTAACCGAAGACCCGCCCTACCGCCCCGGCAGCCGGGGCGGTAGGCGGTGGTAGCGAGGGATCTACAGGTGCACACTCTGAGGGGACTGGATGGGATGGTCCGCCGGGTGCGGCGCAGCCCATTCGGTCCCCGCTCGCCGTAAGGAGGCCGCCCATGCTCCCGCGCGCCGCGCTCCTCACGCTCCTCGCTCTTCCCGTCCTCGCCCAGCCACCGCTGGATGAGCTCGGGCGGGACCATAAGCTGAGGATCCTCGTCGACAAGGTCATGCAGCCCGAGGCCGACTGGGTCACCGAGGAGTGGATGGTCGCCGAGACGGCGGAGATGGGCTTCAACGTCTTCTCGCCCCGCCTGGGCCACGATGACCTGGACGCCGTCGAGCAGGTGACCCGATGGTGCGAGGACAATGGCCTGTACCACATGCCCTGGATGCGGGGCTCCCTCACCGCCCCGGGCGGCCCCGAGGCCGACGGCAGGCGGATGGTCTGGGACTCGGGCGAGGAGTCGCCCCTGTGGAGCCCGTGCTCCGACGAGTTCTGGGAGTGGACGACCCGTTACGTAGTAGCCTATGCCGAGATGAGCGCCCTGCGGCCGGGGCTCATTGGGGTCTTCCTCGACTACGAGAACTACGCCGCCGGCGGGCCGGGGATGCTATACGAGCTATCGTACGATGCAGGCATCCTGGCGCGGTTCGCCGAGGACCAGGGCGTGGACATCCCCGACCTACCCCCGCGCGAGCGCCGCGGCTGGCTGGAAGCCGAGGGCCTCCACGACTCCTTCCAAGCCTTCCAACATGATCACTGGCGCCAGCGGTGCATCGAGCTACGCCGCCGGGTCGATGCCCACAACCCCGCCTTCATGTTCTGCATCTACCCCGCCCCCGGCAGCCCCTTCATGATCGAGGGGTGCTACGAGTGGGCCACCGACGCCGCGCCGCTGATCCTCGCCGATGCCGTGACCTACGGACGGCCGGGCCGGTTCGCGCCCCAGGACGAGTCCCTGGAGACCAACCGGACGAGACTCATCGAGCGACGGGAAGTGGCCGAGGCGGCGGGGATCCACTACCTCTACGCCGGCGGCATCGACCCCGTGGTGCAGGGCGCCGACCCAGAATTCTGCGGCAAGAACGCCGTCGCCATCTCCGACGTCACCGATGGCTACTGGGTCTTCTACGAGGGTCCCACCTACGACGGCACCCACCCCGAGTACAGAAGGTGGTTCACCTGGGCCAACCGGGCCATCCAGGCCGGCGAGCCGGCGGCGTGGCGCGAGCCCAGAGAGACGCCTGTGGACTTGGCCCTGGACTGGATCGACCGCATGGGCTGGCAGGGCCTGGCGCCCCTCGATCCCGAGGCCGCCGGTGGCGATCTCCCCCCTGTGAGCCTCCGTGGCCGGCACCTGCTGCTCGTCAGCGCCCGGGCCGGCGAGCCGCTAGGCGTCACCCTCGCCTA
>WJIW01000571.1 GCA_014730065.1 Armatimonadia bacterium
ATGAAGGTCGGTCGGGCTGGTGCAGCCCCACTGATGGCAGTGGGCCCAGAAGAACCCGCAGTACTGATTGCCTTCCTTGTAGAACACCTTGTCCGCGGGCTGGTCGATCATCGCCATGCCGACGTTGCGCGCGTCGCCATGGATGTTGTACGTCGATACCGTGCGATTGCCCGGGCATGTGACCCAGATGTCCTGCCGCCATGACGGGCAGACCCAGATCTGCTCATTCTTGATGTAGGGGTCGAGCTGCCAGACGATCCCGCCGTCCTCACCGGGGACGACCGCGGGCACCTCGGCGGGTAGTACCTCATCATGGTCTTGGACGTACTGCATGAGCCCAGTGACCAACTGCCGCGCGTTGCTCAGGCACGAGGTCTGCCTTGCCTTCTCCCGAGCCTTCGAGAAGACAGGGAACAGGATGGCAGCGAGGATGGCGATGATGGCGATGACTACGAGAAGCTCGATCAGGGTGAAACCGCTACGCCTCTGCATACTGATATCAACCTTCCTTCCAATGCTGATGTTGCCGGTCGCCCGGCGCCGCCCTACCCTTGGCAGACGGGCTCATCTGAGCCCCATATATGGCCAAAGGCTGGCGACTATGTAAGCGCTTACTGGCAGCGCTTACGACAATTTACGCTTCCCCTAGCCTGTATCCTCCAGCTGAATCTGGCGCTTTTTTCCGAGGTAGGCGCCCCGGGTCTGGTGGCAACCTACCGTGCGGCTTGTCGCGTTGACCGGCCGGTGGCCTCCAGGCCTTGGGGATTCGACGGGTCCACGTCCAGGGTTGGCCACACGACCTCGCCGGCCATCTGGGCCTCCTCATCGACGTACGCCCCCAGGCGCTGGGAATTGCAGTCCAGCCACAGGATGACACGGTGGCGGTCTTCCTCAGACACCGTCTCCAGGTGGGTCTCGTCGAACAGCGCCTGCCCCATGGCTGAGTTCCGTGCACCGAAGCGGCCCGGGATGCTCCTGGAGCCGCCATGCACTGGCTTGACCGTCGTGGTACTCATGCCGCCCGCGAAGTAGAAAACGTACGGCTCCAGGGCTGCATAGCTCATGTCCACCGGGCCGCCCTGCTCCCGGTGGCACGGCACGCACGAGCTCTCGAAGACGGGCTGCACCATCCGGTAGTAGGTGATCGGCTCGACGGGCCCCACCTCGGGCTCCAGCTTCGACGGCTCTCTCCGGAAGGCGATGGGATCGAGATGGGCCGGAGGCGATCCCTCCCGGGGCTCGTGGCAGCCCTGGCAGGTGAGCTGCTCGCCCGGATGAACGAAGGCTACCGACCTCATGCTCTGGACGGCCCGGTACTCCTCATCCAGCACCTGGAAGATCAGCTCCCGCTCGACGGGGGCCTCGAAGTATACGCTGCCATCCTCCTCCACGGGCACGATGCCCAGGGGGATCCGAGGCGTGTTCTCATTCTGGTATCCGATCATGGGCACGCCCATGTACGGGTTGGTCTTGAGGATGTTTTGGACGACTCGCAGGTACTTGATCTCGGTGCCCTCGGGCATGGGCAGGTCGGAGTCGTAGACGTTCATAACCCGGATCGTGGCCGTGGCGCCGCCGGGATCCCGATCCTCGCCCTGGTTCGTGCCCTCGGGCATGGCGGGGGGCATGGGCCGGGGCTTCATAGGGATGGGATCTATGAGGCGCATGTCCCAGTCGGGCTCGCCGCCGAAGACCTCGGAGTTGGCGACCAGCAGCTCCCGGTTGCCGTAGCGGTCTAGCAGGTAGATGTTCTCCCACCAGTTGCACAGGTAGAAGTCCTCGTTCAAGGCCCAGGGGGTCCCGAAGGGGTACTGGCTCCTGCCTGGGATCTCGGTCTCGGGGAACAGAGCATAGGGCGTGATGCGCTTGAGCTGGCCCATGAAGCCGTCGTCGGGCACCCTCAGATCGAGCATGCATAGGGAGCCGAAGGACTCGCCGTGGTGCGGCGCGGCGGTGAGGATGTACTTGTGCGAGCCGGGCACGGCGCGAATATTCATCTCGGTGTAGGGGCGGCCGAACCGGCTGTCGGGCATGGTGTTGTCGGCGAAGGTGTGCCACGGATAGGGGTAGTTCCCGTGGGGCGCCCGGGGATCGCGGCCATCGGGGTAGCTGATCCAGAAGTTCGAGCCCAGGCAGTTCTCGCGATCGGTGTAGTCCCAGCGGGTGTACACGAGCATGCCGTCGTTATCGACGCTGGGATGCCATTCGCTGGTTTCGAAGTAGCTGATGGGGTAGATGTCCGAGCCGTCGGGCTTCATGGAGTGCAGCACATGGGACGGAACGTGCAGGATCCCGAAGCAGCGGATGTACCCCCCGCGCCTCTCGGAGATGAAGGCCACCCGGCCGCTCGGAAGCCAGCATGGATCGAAGTCATCGTGGGGCGAGTCGGTGAGCTGGTGCAGGCCCGTGCCATCGGCTCCAATACGGAACAGATTGAAGCTGGTCTCGGGCGACCACACCCATTCGTGCTCCTGGTTCTGGGTGTAAGCGAAGAGGATCTCCTGGCCATCGTAAGACAGGTCGGGCGAGAGGAACGCCCCGGGCACAAGCTGCTGACCCGCGAGCCGCCCGCTCTCGACCTCCACGCCATCGGTGAGGTTCTCGATGACCGGCCCTCCGCTATCGAAGAGACCGCTGGCCGTGAACAGTCCTCCGCCCGGGATGCTGTTGAAGCCGTAATACTGGGTCGCGAAGTGCTGGCCGTACACGTCTCGAGTGCTCGTAGTACCCGTCACTCGGCTGCCCAGGTACACTCCCCGTGCGACGAACAGCAGCTTGTCGAAGTCGAGTAAGGGGTTCTGGAAGATGATCTCGCGGCGC
>WJIW01000060.1 GCA_014730065.1 Armatimonadia bacterium
CGGTACGACATGGCCCGGTCGTCCACGGCGACCAGCAGCACCGCCGCTTGGGCCCCCCGAGCCAGCACCTCGCCGGCGATGAGGGCTGCGATCTGATGCTCGGTCATCCCCGGCTTCACGTCGCGCATGGCGGCTCCCAGCGCCTCGCCGGCGTCTCGGCCCAGGGCCCGGTAGCGCTCCATCTCGGAATCCGTCAGGGGTGTCTGGGCCGAGACCAAATCGCCCTCGATGGCTTTGGAGCCGGCCACGCCCATGTCGGAGCCGATGGCGCCGCCGCCGAGCTGACCGATCAGCTCATCGGTCGCATCCTGGTGCCAGGGGAACTCCTGGGGCGTGACTCCCAGACCCTCCAGCTCCTCGGGCAGGAGGCGGCGGGATTCCACGGCATTCATCAGCACATGGCACTCGTCGGCGGTGACGATGGCGGTGCAGTTGCCCTTCTCCACCGTCCGGGCGACCCAGCACTCGGCGCCGCCCAGGAGCCAGGCTAGGTTAGTGGCCTTCTGGATCACCACTCCGCTCAGGGAGCGGGTCTCCATCATGTCTCGGACGCGCTGGAGCTTAACGGCGAACTCTTCGGTAGCCGTCACGGGGGTACCTCCACTCGGTTGATATGGATTGTGTTCGGGGAGGCGGGCGATCTAGCCTACCGCTTGTTGCTGCCGGGCCCTTAGCCTTCCGATGCTCTCGGCGTAGTCGGTGCCGGGCACGAAGATGCTGGCACCACCGACGACGATGTCGGCGCCGGCGCTGACCACATCGGGGACCAGGTCGGGCCGCATGCCTCCATCGACCTCGATCTTAACGTCCAGGCCACGCATGTCGATCATGTCGCGCAGGGCCCGGATCTTCCGGAGCACCGACGGGATGAAGGCCTGGCCGGCGAACCCGGGGTTGACGCCCATGACGCTGACCAGATCCACGAACTCGAGCACATAGTCGACGAAGGTCAGCGGAGTGGTCGGGTTCAGGGCTACGCCGGGGAAGACATCGAAAGTGCGGATCATCTGAAGTGTGCGATGAAGATGCTGGGTGGACTCGGCGTGGACGCTGATGATGTTAGCGCCGGAGATGGCGAACTTCTCGATATAGCGGTCCGGCTCCTGGATCATCAAGTGCACGAGGAAGGGCAGGTCCGTCTCATCGCGCAGGGCCTCCACCAGGAAGGGGCCGAAGGTGATATTGGGGACGAACATCCCATCCATGATGTCGAAGTGGAGCAGGTCAGCTCCCGCCGCCTCGAGGTCTCGTATCTCCTCCCCCAAGCGTGTGACGTCGGCACAGATGATGGATGGGGCTATCTTCATTCGCTTCCTCCGAGTCCCTGGGCGGGGCCCGTGGACCGCCGCCCACCAGGTCCCTATAATCTTAGCCTTAGGATTCGCGCCTGTCGAGGGGCCGGCAATCAGCGAGCGCGCAACGCCATCCCGGAGGCGACCATGTCCATACTTAGCAAGATCGAGCGTGGCATAAGGGGCGCCATGGAGAGCGTCTTCGGCCGGGCCTTCGGCGGCGGGCTCCAGCCCACGGAGATACGTCGCCGCCTGATGACCGAGGCCACGGCCTCGGAGCGAGCGGCCGAGGGCGGCAGCCGGGTGGCCAACTACTTCACCGTCGACCTATGCCCGTCGGACATGGAAGGCCTGGGCCCGGACCTGCCCATCCTAGGCGCGGACCTCATCGAGCAGCTGGAGGATCGAGCCCACGACTCGGGGTGGGAGACCGAGGGCCCTTTCGACATCCGCTTCCAGGAGCATCGCGGCTACGCCACAGGCCAGTTCGATGTACGAGCCGAGTGGCGCGGCGGCGTGCCCGGCCTCCGGGTCGAGGTGGAGGCTGGTCCCGACAAGGGCCAGACCTTCGAGGTGGCAGCCAATGGCGCGGACATAGGGCGCGACCCCGACTGCGCCGTGGCCCTCACCGATACCGATGTCTCGCGGCGCCACGCCTCCCTCGTCGCCCGCGGCTGGAGGGTGGACCTGCGGGACCTGGGCAGCACCAACGGCACCTTCCTCCAGGGGCGACGCGTAGAGGATACGCCGCTGCCCCGCTCCGCCAATGTGGAGGTCGGCAGGTCCAGACTCTCGGTCACCCGAAGTCGGCCCGTGTGGGAGGATCGGGGCGACAACGGTGTATGACTTCCCGCCCATGGCGGCGCGTATCGCCATCCTGGTGTGTCTCTACCTGTTCCTGGTCGCCGCCTACCGCGAGCTGTACCGAACAGTGCGCGAGACGCGGCCGCCGGCCGGAGACGGGGGCCCCCCACCCGACGAGCGGGTCCTGCCCACGCTAACGGTCGTGCGGGCCGAGGCCGCGCCCGAGCTGGAAGGGGAGGTCATCCCCCTCCTCACCGCCAACACAATCGGGAGGGCGACGGACAACGCCATCGTGCTGTCCGACCCATCGGTGTCGGGGTTCCATGCTCGGATCGACTTCGACCAGGACCGTTTCGTGCTAGCGGACATGAACTCGACCAACGGGACCCTGCTCAACGATTCGCCCGTCACCAAACCCACGGTACTGCGCCCCGGAGACCGAATCCAACTCGGCTCGGTGACCGTCGTGTTCCGAGCGGGATAGGCCCCGGGCGAAGCGAGAGGACGTGCTTTCATATGAGCCGCACAAGAGGCACGAAGGGCCTGCTCATCGTCGCGGCCCTGATGGGTCTGGTGGTCGTCTTGGCAGGCTGTGAGCTGCTGGCGCTGTACGCAGCCTACGAGCTGGTGGACGGCTTCATCAACAAGGACAAGGGCGATCCCACGACCCGGATCGTGTACACGGTCCAGACCTCGGGCACGGACAACGCCGAGATCGTCGGGGCCCGGATCGAGCTGTTCGCCCTCCGCACCGGGGGAGACCCCAACCGGGAGAGCGACTTCGAGACCGTGGCCGACGCCATCCGGGAGACCAACGATGACGGCGAGGCCATCGTCTACGTCAAGGACAACCCCAACGAGGCGGGCGACAACGTAATCCGGCCCTCGACGATCTACCGGGAAGTCATCACCGCGCCCGGCTTCCAGACCTACGAAGGCGTCCGGGACGCCGTCTCGGCCGGGGCCGGCCTCGTTCAGCCCGAGCCCATCCGACTGGTGCCGCTGACCTAGCCGGGGAGTGTGGGGGCGGCGCGCCGTCGCGCCCCCTGCGGGGCCTCAGTGAGGCCCCACCTCCTTGCCCTCCCAATCGATGTCCTCGAGCGGGGGCACCCAGTGCCCGCGGACGGGTGGCGCGGCGTTCACCGGTGCCGCCCAGCGCACGGCGTTGGCGATGACC
>WJIW01000572.1 GCA_014730065.1 Armatimonadia bacterium
GTCCTTGGCCACGGTGTTGAACTCGATGCCATTGCCCTGGATCAGCTCACCCTCACTCACCGCGTGGGTGCCGGTGACGTCGGTGCCGATGAGATTGCCCCGGAAGATGTTCCCATCGGCGGCCTCCACGTACGCGCCGATCTCCAGGTTGCCAGTGATGAGGTTGCCCTCACCCTCGGCGGAGCCGCCGACCAGGTTGCCGTTGGCCAGGCTCTTGAGCACGATGCCGATGGTGTTGTAGAGGAGCCCCGTGCCCGCGGCGTCGACACCGATGTGATTGCCCTCGATGCGGTTGCCTTCGGTCCACTTGCCGACCAGCAGGATCCCGATGCCGTCGTTCCCGCTGATCACGTTGCCTTGGCCGGGGGCGCCGACGCGGTTCTCGGGCGACCGGGTGACCATGATCCCCATGGCGTTCGGCAGGCGGCGCGTTCCCTGGGCGTCGCAGCCGATGCGGCAGTCGAGGATGGCATTGCCCGTCGTCTCCCGGCCCGCGATGTAGACCCCGAGCTGCCGGTTGCCGGAGATCACGCAGCCGGTGACCACGTTGTCGCTGGCCCCCTCGAGAAGAGCCAAGCCCGTATCGCACGGGACGGCCTGCTGTCCCGCGGGGTCGGTACCGATGAGGCAATCCTCGACCCGGTTGCCAATCGCGCCCCCGCCATAGAGGGCCAGGCCCGTCTGGAAGCCCCCGAGGCACAGCCCCCGGATCACATTGCGCGGCGAGACGAGTACGATGCCGTGCTCCACCGACGGCGCCGCGGCCACCAGGGCGACCCGGCCCCCGCCATCGATGGTGATGCCCTCGGCGATGATGGGAGTGAGAGCCTCCGCCACGGTCAGGGTCCAGAGCCCGGTGGCGTCGTCGTAGCCCTCATCGGCCTCGGGGATGGCGAAGGTGATCGTGGCGCCCGGGCTCTCGTTGGCCTGGTTGATGGCGGCCGCCAGTGAGCCGGGGCCTCCGGGCACCGTGGTCGTCACCACCAGCTCATTGCCCTGACCGTGCGCGACCCCCGCCGCGACCAGCAGAGCGGCGAGGAGGGGCACCGGCCGCGTTCGGCTATGTATCGACATCCTGAGGATCACTCCCGGTTCCGACCGTCCCAGACTGTCTACGCCCCGAAGACGCCATGAGTTTTGCTGCCTGGGAGCGCAGGGACCGGCCGCGTGGCGGCGGAAATGCCGGTCCATGCACACGCCGACCTATGAGGTGCTGGAGCATACGGCGGACCTTCGCATGGCCTTCTATGGCCAGGACCTGGAGGCCCTGCTGGAGTGCGCCGCCTATGGCCTGTTCCGGGAGATGGCCGGGCTGGATCTGCCGCCCGCTACCAGCGAGGCCTTCGAAGTCGAGCTGGAGCTGGACGCCGCGGACCTGCTCGTCCGAGCTTGGCTCGCCGAGCTGCTGTATCTCTTCGATACGGAGCACATCCTCTTCACGGAATGGGACGTGACCATCACCGACGAGGACGAGCTGAGGGCAACGGCACGCGGAGTGCCCGTCCCCGACCTCTTCCAGAGCCCCGAGCTGGACGTGAAGGCGGTCACCTACCACGGCCTGGAGGTGACCGAGGTCCCCGAGGGCTTGCGGGCCGAGGTGATCTTCGATCTCTAACCCCCCGAGGAGTGAGACCATGGAGCGTATCGAGTACAGCGGATGGCCCGACTGCGTGCGACTGAGCAATCCCAAGATCGACCTGGTCGTGACCACAGTCATCGGCCCCCGGATCATCCGGCTGGGGTTCGTGGGCGAGCGGAACGAGTTCTGGGAGAATCCCGAGGACCAGGGCCAGCACGGTGGCGACGAGTGGCGCCTGTACGGCGGCCATCGCCTGTGGCACGCCCCCGAAGCCATGCCCCGCTGCTACTACCCCGATAACGAGCCCGTCCACGTGGACCCCCTGCAAGGGGGGGTGCGACTCATCCAGCCCACCGAGCCGACCACCGGCATCCGCAAGGAGCTGGACATCCGGATCTCGCCCAAGGAGGCCTACGTCCAAGTGGTCCACCGGCTCCGTAACGACGGGCTGTGGCCCGTGGAGCTGGGCGCGTGGGCGCTGTCGGTGATGGCGCCCGGCGGCCAAGCCGTGATCCCCATGCCCACCCGGAGCCATCCCGACGGCCTGCTACCCAACCGTACCCTCACCCTGTGGCCGTACACCGACATGACCGATCCCCGCGTAACCTGGGGCTCCAAGTACATCCTCCTGCGCCACAGCGAGAACGCCGAGTCGGCCTTCAAGCTGGGCGCGAGCGTGAAGGACGGCTGGGCGGCGTACGTGCGGGATGACGTGTGCTTCCTCAAGACCTTCGAGTACATCGAGGATGCCGTGTACCCCGACGGCGGGTGCAGCGTCGAGTCCTACACCAACAGCGAGCCCAACATGCTGGAGCTGGAGACCCTCAGTCCTCTGGCGATGCTGGAGCCCGGCGACGAGCTGGAGCATTTGGAGCATTGGTTCCTGCACAAGGGCGTCAGCCCCGCGGGCGGAGAGGCGTGGGTCACGGAGCAGATCGTGCCCCTCGCGGAGCAGGCTGAGGGCACGGGGCCGGACTGGCCGAACTTCTAGCGAATGTGGTGCGGGGTAGCAC
>WJIW01000573.1 GCA_014730065.1 Armatimonadia bacterium
CCCCCCCCCCCCCCACGTCCCACGAACCCATGCTAGTTGACCGGTCCACTGCCATCCGGGCGCAGGATCGGCGGGTTGTTGGGGCAGGTGTGCATCCTCTTGCCCCACAGGAACCCGTCAGGGTTCAGGGTACTCTCGAGCCTGTACCA
Organism: Armatimonadia bacterium; assembly: GCA_014730065.1. Classification (GTDB taxonomy): domain Bacteria; phylum Armatimonadota; class Zipacnadia; order UBA1398; family UBA1398; genus UBA1398. The sequence continues at coordinate 150 of WJIW01000573.1, forward strand.
CTTGGCATGGCCATCGGCCAGCACGTAGTTCATGCCTTCGTTATGCATGAGGGGGTTGGTGTAGCAGATGTGATGGTTGCCCATGGCCGAGCCGGCGTAGGCATTGTCGATGGCGGTCCAGCACTCCTGGGGCGTCAGGGCGAAGACGGGCTCGCCAGCATAGGCTTCGCCGTCGAACACGGCGCCATTGGAGCTGACGGCGTTCGTCGGCCGGTGGGACTTGATCGCGTCGCCGCCGGTGGGCGAGCTGTCGAGGAGCTGCTGGATGTTCTCGGTGTACTCGGCGGTCACGATGGTCTCCGCGGGTGCGTCCAGGACGGCGTCGGGGATGACTCGGTTCGGGATCGCGTCGTACTTGTGGCGTGGCAGAATGGTCTCGTTGGCCACGTAGCTGATGCGGGGCACCTGTAGGTCATTGAGCAGGTACTTGGGTGTCTGGCCCGCGGGCGGGTTGGGGATCCAGTCGTAGGTAAAGCAGGTGGGCGCCCATCCTTTGATGGCATGCTCAGGGCACACAAAGATCTGCTCATTCTTCACGTAAGGCTGGATCATGCCACTCCACTGCACGTAACCATTGCTGCTGGAGCCTGTGCCTCCGGGGATCTTGTTCTTGTAGTAGTAGGACGACGGCCACATCTCGTCGTAGTCCTGGGTGTACTGGATAAACGCGGTCGCCATCTGGCGCACATTGCTCAGACACGCGGTCTGCCGGGCCTTGGCGCGGGCCTTGGCGAAGACCGGGAAGAGGATCGCGGCCAGGATGGCGATGATGGCGATAACTACGAGCAGCTCGATTAGAGTGAAGCCCTTGGCTCTTTTCAAGGGTACAACTCCTGTATACTAGGAATGTAGCGAGTCTTGGAGCCGCGCTAGGCGCGGGGTTCCAGGACGTGTAGGTGTGGGGGGAGGTCCGGCCAGGGCATCTTCCCCCACGCCGCGCCATACCACTAGGGCGCGGCCTCAAGCGATCAGCCGCACCACCTCCCACTGAAGCGGCCGTCCCCACGCTTCTTCGCGATCGGAGCGGGGTCCCCATGTCTCATGCGTCGCCCATGGCCGGGCACGCGCGGCGAAGTCGCCTGGCGCACGATCGACACGGGTCGAAGGCTTTGGGGAACCGGGGTTGGGTCGAGGGGGGTGGCGTACCGGGTGACTGCGGAATAGGACCAAAAGGCCGATGCGCCCGCCCTGCCAACGGGGCGAACACTCCTCGGGCCGTGGGCCCTTCTTGCATTGCTAGGCGCCTGTAGAAGAGACTGAGTTCTCTTCTGCATGATCTGGCGCGCCAGCCGCTACACGGGGTAGCTCCGCATCGTACGCCGCAAACCAGCATGTTTATAGCACAGGCCGCCGGGGCACGCAAGTCCTTTCGGCGGCGTTACTTCGGGGTCGTGGCGGCATCCAGAATGCAGTCGGTTACCGACTCCAGGGGGCCCGTCTCCGAGGCACCCGAGTCGCGCTCCCTGCGGCCAACGGGGAACAGCCTATCCAAGTCGCCTGGCTCCCTGACTGCCACAAGACGGCCCTGCTGCTTGAGCGCGTGATCGACGGCACCCTCGGTGCCCTGGAAGAGAGACGCCGCCGGCACGCCGAGGGCTACGGCCTCGCGAACCATGGTGCCGCCACCGGTGGCGACCAGGTCCGCCGCATACATCAACGAGGGGCCGTCCACCACTCCTTCGGGGAGCACGACCCGAGGATGATCTCCCCAGGCCGCGGCAAGGTCCGCCCGTTGGGACTCGGTGCGGGGGAGCACGATCAAGTACGCATCGTCCTGGGCGGCAGCCCGCTCCATCAGCTCTCGGTCCAGGTCGCTCTCCTGGCCCGACCCGTAGTGAGCCTGGGTCGCCTTGGGCCGGAACACCACCATGACGGCATCGTCGGGCACGCCCAGCTCAGAGCGCACATCGGCCGACGGGGAGAACCCGGCCAGGTAGACCTCTTCTTTCAGCCCCTGGTACCGCCGGATGGCGGCCTTGGGCACGCCTTGGGCGATGTACGGGTCGGCGGGCACCAGTGTGGGGATCATGAACCGCTTGGCCCAGCGGAAGGCGCGCAAGTCGTTGAACTCATAGTCCTGACTGGAGAAGAGGGGCACGCCGGTGAGCTTGGCTGCCAGCGCCTGGGTACGAGACCCGTGGCTGGCGGCCACGTCGAACCCTCGGCCTCGGGCATAGGCGGCGAGCTGAAGGGTCCTGAGGCCGATAAGGGAGTACTTGGCCAGGAGCTTGCGGCCCTTGTCGTAGCCGCTTCCGATCACCCGGGCGTCCAGCCCCCGGGCCTCGGCCAAGGCGACGGTGTTGCAGAAGTTCCGCGCCGTCACCTCGACCGAGTGGCCCATAGACCTGAGCCGGTCGATGATGGGCTGGAAGAACAGCACGTGGGGCGAGTTCTCCAGGTCGATCCATATCTTCAGGCTGTGGCTCAACTACCGCCGCTCCCTCCTGGTGCAGCCCATCGAGGGCCTAGCCGCTGGCGGGGAACAAGCGCCGGTTGATGGTCGTTACCTTCCCGCCCTCCACCGTCTGGTTGTCCGCCGTGGCGGGCTCGTAGCCCTGAAGCGAGAACCGCAGGGAGTACGTGCCGGGTGCCAGCAGAGTGAACTCGTACTTGCCCTCGGCATCGGTGGTGGTGTCCAGCAGATCCGCCGGCGCCTGGATCATGCTGACGGACACGCCCTGGAGGGGCTGGCCGTCCTCGTCCACGACCTGGCCGGCGATGGAGCCCACCTCGCCCGTGCCCACGGGCAGCAGCACGAAGGTGTAGGAGGTCTGCTCGCCGCCGTCGATCTGGATGGGACCTGTGGATTTGGAGTCGAAGCCTTCGGCCGAGGCCAGGAAGCTGTAGTTGCCCTCGGGCAACTGGTCGAGGGTGTAGACGCCGCTGGCATCGGACAGGGTGGAGCGCCCGACATCGTGGGGACCCGCCTCGACCTCCACCCGCGCCCCGGCTATGGCGGCGCCGGTGCCGTCGCGAACGAACCCCGTCAGGCTGCCGGGCTCGCCGCTGGCCGTCCCCGTGAGGGCGGCGCCCAGAACGGTCCACTCGCCCGAGCCTATGGTCACCCCGCCGTAGGTC
>WJIW01000574.1 GCA_014730065.1 Armatimonadia bacterium
CCGCGGTGCTCCGGGCCTTGGCGGAGACGTGCTGCCGGCTGGGCGCCTACGGCGACGCCGCCGAGTTCTTCGGTCAGGCCGCCTGCGCGGCGGGCCCCGATGCATCGGCGGCACTGCCCCTCCGCCTCAACGCCGCCATATGCCGGTTCCGGGCGGGCAGAATCGACGACGCCGAGTACGAGCTAGTCGGCCTCGCTGGGGAGCGTCCCACCGACAGCGGGATCGCCCTGGCCCTCGCCCAGGTCGCGGCTCATCGGCCGGGGGGCCATCAGCGGGCCCGGCAGCTCTTGGAGGAGGTGCTTCAGAGGGAGCCGCAGCATCTGCTTGCCCGGTACGACCTGGGCTTGCTGCTCACCCGGACCAAGGGCGATGACCCGGCGATGCGAGGCGCGGCCATCGAGCAGCTCGAGCGGCTGATGGAAGCACCGGGGTTCCCCGAGCTTCTGCCCGACGCCCATATGGCCCACTTCGCTCTGGCCACCTGCTACGACGACGAGCCCGGCGGCTACCGCCGGGCGGCCGAGGAGTACCGCGCGACGCTGGCTCGGCGACCCGACTTCGCACCCGCCCTGTGCAACCTGGGCATCATCCTGGGACACCACGGTGAGCGGTCCCAGGCGCTGGCGCTCTTCGCTCGGGCCCTCCGGATCGATCCCCGCTGCGAGCCCGCCGCCGACCACCTGGCTCGTCTGTGCATGGAGGCCGAGGATCCGGAGGCGGTACAAGGCCTGTGTGAAGCGCTGGACTTACCCGTCGAGCGGGCCGAGGCCGCCGAGACCGTGCTCCGGGCGGTGGAGGGGCGGGCCCATGCCGATGGCCAGGCCGCCCTCTGCGAAGCCATCCACCGCATCAAGAACCGGGCCGGGGTACTCGCCGGCCGGGTCAAGTCCCTGGAGCAGGTGGACGCCTGCGCCGAGGAGGGCGCGATCCCCGACGTGCTGGAGCTAGCGGGGATGATCTTCGACGACCTGAACGGCCTCCTGGGAATGCTCCGGCCGGTGGAGACGTCCGCCGAGGTCATCGACGCGGCGACGGTCCTCCGCCGGATGGCGGGGGTGATCCGGACGTGGGCCCCGCCGGGCATCGACGTGACCTTCGAGCCGCCCCGGGCGTCTCTGCCCATCAGAGTGGACCGGGAGAGGATCCGAGACTTGCTGACCCACTTGGCCCGTAATGCCATCTCGGCCATGCCCGAGGGGGGCAGCCTGCACCTCTCCTGTGAGGGGGGCTCCCAGGGCTCGGGCTGGGTGGCCCTAAAGGTGCGGGACACCGGCGAGGGCATCCCCCCGGCCCGGGTCGAGGAGGTCCTCAAGCCGGGCGTGTCGCTTCGGCCGGGGGGGTCCGGCCTGGGACTGTGGATATGTGGCCGCATCGCCAGGGCTCACGGTGGGAGCCTGCGGCTGGAGTCTGCCGAGGGCGAGGGTACCACTGCCACCCTGGAGCTGCCGCCGCCGGAGCACCCCTCGCTGACCTCGCGATCACTCCGGCTCCGGCGCCCGCTCATGGGGCTGCGCCCCCCCGCTGCTCTGGAGCTGACGGCTGAGCATACTCCCGCGCCCCGCCTATCGGAGGAGGGTGGGGGCCTTGAGTAAGCGGGTGTTGATCGCCGACGATCAGGCCGAGGTGCGGGAATGGGTCGCGGATGTGCTGCGGGACCTGGGCCGGTCCGCCGTGGAGACGTCCCGGGCCGACGAGGTCTTGCCCCTCGTGGAGGAGATGGGGGAAGCCCTCTCCATGGTCCTGCTCGACCTGGACTTCGGCCAAGATCAGGTCGGTGGGATGGAAGCCCTGAAGCGGCTGCGGGCCGCGGGCCACCAGCTCCCGGTGGTCATCCTCACCGGCAAGGGCTCGGTCAGAGCCGCCGTCGATGCACTCAAGGCGGGGGCCACGGACTTCCTGGAGAAGGACGCCCATGTGGAGGACACCCTGGCCGCCGCCCTGAGCCGCATGGATCAGTACGCCAAGGTGGTGAAGGAGAACCAGCGACTGAGGGCCGAGCTTCGGGGCGTGAAGGAGATCGTGGGCGAGAGTGAGCCCATGCGCCAGGTGCTCGCTCAGATCGAGCGACTGGGGCCGGTGCCCCGACCGGTGCTGGTGCTGGGCGAGCGCGGCACGGGCAAGGAGCTGGTGGCCCGGGCCCTGCACGACAACTCGCCCCGAGCCTCGGGGCCCTTCGTACCCGTGAACTGCGCGGCCATCGCCGAGGGACTCCTGGAATGTGAGCTGTTCGGTCAGGAGGAGAACGCCTTCGATGGCGCGCCCTTCAAGGAGGGACGGTTCGACCGGGCCGACGGGGGCACCCTATTCCTCGACGAGATCGGCAACATGGGTACCGAGTTCCAGCAGAAGATCCTGCGGGCCATCGAGTACAAGAGCTTCGAGCGAGTGCAGGGCACCGAGACCATCCATGTCGATGTGCGGATCATCGCCGCCACCAACTCCGATCTCCAGGAAGCCATCCGGGAGGGCGCCTTCCGCGCGGACCTCTACGACCGGTTGGCCTTCGACACGGTGCGCATCCCGCCGCTGAGGGAGCGCGGCCAAGACATGGCGCCCTTGGCTCGGCATTTCGCCCAGCGGTTCCATGAGGAGGTCGCCGGCCTGCCCCTCCTGGAGTTCACCGAGGGGGCCCTGGCGGCGATGCGAGCGGCGCCGTGGCCCGGCAATGTGCGGGAGCTGAAGAACTTCGTGGAGCGGCTGGCGACTCGGGTCACCGATGCGCGGATCGAGGCTTCGGACGTGGCGGCCTTCCTCCAGCCCGTCGGCGTAGCGCGCAGCCATGGCGGCGATCCGGGTGTGGGGAGCTTCGCCGATCGGGTGGCCGCCTTCGAGCGGTCGCTGGTGGAGCGTGCCCTGGAGGCATCGGAGGGCAATCGTCGCCAGGCGGCGGAGGCGCTAGACCTGAGTTACGACCAGCTCCGGCGGCTGATCGCCAAGTATGAGGTCGAAGCGGGGTAACCCACTGTTTTCGGGTGGAATCCGAACTTCCCTTCCGATTCGCGCGTTCTATCTTCCGCTTCAGCCATTGAATCCGCCATTGAGGTGGTATACCCCCAGTATTGGCGGTGATACGTGCCATGATTAGAGCGTGGTATAGGCCCATTGACCTGTGGGGACGCTCAATCTGATCGGGGATGGTGGAGCATGAGCGTGAAGGTTATTCTGGTCGACGATTCTCCCGAACGGACCCGCGAGGCGACCGCCCATCTCGGAGCCCTGGGATATGACGTCCAGGTCGCTCCCACCGCCCAAGACGCGCTGAAGCAGCTAAGCTCCGACTCCGCCCAACTGCTCGTCACCCATTGGTACCTGGAAGATATGCTCCTCCACGACTTCGCCGAGCATGCCAAGCACGTGAATGGCGACTGCGCGTTCCTGGTCTACTTCGAGAACGGGCCCGAGGCCCGGCCCCGGGGAGTGGACGATCCGTACGTGGACAGCTTCTTCCCCTTCAACCATTTGCCGAAGGCTCTGGTGGCACACCCGAACTAGTCGCCAGCGCCATCCTCCATCCCAGCCACCGGGTGTGGCGAGGGACCTCCA
>WJIW01000575.1 GCA_014730065.1 Armatimonadia bacterium
GATTCAGCGGGGGCAGGCGGGGCCTCCTGGACCATGAACCCGCCGGCGATGCTCGCTAATGTCACCTCGGTGACGATGCGGTGCTGGCCGTTCCACCGCAGCTCCTCCAGAGCCCGGCCCACCCGGCCGATGGCCGAGGCCAAGGTGGCCTCATCGAACTGGCTCGACTGCTCCACATATCGCTTAACCGTTTCGGCATCGGCCTCCAGGCCCGTCTCCGAGGCCGCGCCGAGGCGGGCGATGAGCAGATTGCGGAGATGGCGCAGCAGCTCCTCCAGCACCTGGGCGCATGAGCGCCCCTGGGAGATGAGCCGCTCAACGAAGGGGAATACCTCATGCGCCGCTCCCCGGGCCAGGATGTCCGACAACTCGAAGAGCAGATCGAAGCCCGCCCCGCCCATCACCGAGTTGACCGCCTCCACGCTGACCTGGCCATCGGTGTAGGCGACGACTTGATCCAGGGTCGTGATAGCATCGCGGACGCAGCCGTCGGCGAGGCGCGCGATGGTAGCCAGGGCGGCCTCCTGGTACTCGAAGCCCTCGGCATCGCTGATCCGAGAGAGGAGGCCGATGATCTGGGGCAAGGGCACGCGGCGGAAGTCGAATCTCTGGCACCGCGAGAGGATCGTTACCGGCACCTTCTGGGGGTCGGTAGTGGCCAGCACGAAGAAGGCGTGCTCGGGAGGCTCCTCCAGGGTCTTGAGGAGGGCGTTGAAGGCCTCCTTGGTCATCTGATGGACTTCATCGATGATGAAGATCTTGAACCGGGCCCAGGTGGGCTGGTATCCGATGACCTCCTTGAGGTTCCGGACCTCATCGATGCCCCGGTTGCTCGCCGCGTCCAGCTCGACCACATCAAGCAGACGGTTCTCGCGCACGGCTAGGCAGGCGTCGCACTCGCCACAGGGATCGGGCGTGGGGCCGTCGGCGCTGGTGCAGCAGAGGGCCTTGGCCAGGATGCGGGCCGAGGTGGTCTTGCCCGTGCCTCGGGGGCCGCAGAAGAGGTATGCGTGGGCCACTTTGCCGCCCGCCAGGGCATTGCGCAGTGTCTGGCAGACGTGCTCCTGACCGATCACGTCCTCGAAGGCCTGGGGCCGATACTTCAGGTAGAGGGATTGGTACGCCATGGTGGGGAGGCAGTTCGCCCCCGGGCCGCGACTCCCTGCGTCGGGATGGAACCCCTCTCTACTCGTCGGTCTCGGTGGTCGGACGGGCTTGGCGCCACGACTCGATGACTTCCCGGGCCCGCCTGGCGTGTTGGGAGGGGGTCAGGATCGCGAAGGACGCCCAGACGGCCGAATCGAGCCCATCGCCCATGGTGACGGTGCCGGCGATCCCGGCGGACGGGCTGTCGTTGGTCATGGCGCAGGGGATCCCCTCATCGCGCAGCACCCGCGTGATCAGGTCGGCCTCTTGGAAGTTGTCCACCTGACATACGACCTCGGCATCGCTCTCGTTCCTCAAGTCCTCGGGCATCGATCATCACCGCCTCTGCTAGCCGTCACGGAAGGCGTACATCCGGCCATCATCGGAGCCTACGTACAGCGCGCCATCCTCGCCGATCGCTGGGCTGCTGCGCACCCAGCCGCCTGTGGTGTACGTCCATCTAAGGGAGCCGTCCTGCCGGAAGCTGTATATGTTACGGTCGCACGAGCCGACATACACGGTATGGTCCTGCCCCACGGCGGGGCTGGAGAGCACCCATCCGCCCGTCTCGTGCTCCCATAGCTTGGCTCCGCCGGCATCCAAGGCATAGAGTCTCCGATTGGAGCTACCCAGGTACAGCCTGCCGTCGGTGTCCAGGGCCGCGGTGGTCGTGATGGCCTCGCCGGCGGGGAACTGCCACTGGAGCCGCCCGCCCTCGCCCAGGCAGTACAGACTGCCCGCATTGCTTCCCACCATGACCTCCCCGTCGAACCCCACCGTCGGCGAGCTTCGGATCCAGCGCTGGGCCCGGAACTTCCAGAGACACTCACCCCTGGGGCTCAGGCAGTACAGGTGACTGTCCCAGCCGCTCACGTAGATGCGTCCATGGGCATCCACCGATGGGCTGCTGTAGACGGGGGCACTCGTCTGGAAGGTCCAGCGGCGCGTGCCATCGCTGGCCAGGGCGTAGACCGTACCATCGTGCCCACCGAAGTACAGGGTGCCGTCGGAGGCCAGGGCGGCGCTGCTCGAGACCCCACCGTGCGCATCGACCCCCCACTGCACCTTGCCATCGGCGCTGACGGCGACCATGCGCGCCAGATGCGGGCTCTCGGTGAACCCGGCGGCGTCATCCTCGGTGCCCACGTAAAGGGTCCCGTCGGGACCGATAGCGGGGGTACCGGTGACGGCGCCCCCCAGCACGACCTTCCACACCAGTAGGCCCTTGCGTGAAACGGCGTACAAAGCGCCATCCTTGGACCCGAAGTACACCGTGCCGTCACTGCCAATGGCTGCGCTCCCGCAGATGGGACCAGCGGCGTCGAAAACCCAGAGCAGCGTGGCCGTCCGCGGGCCCCGGTGCGGGCTTCGGCCTCGGCGGCGGAGGTCTTGATGGAAGGTGGGCCAGGGACTCGGCGCGTCTCCGAACCGCGACCTGTCGGCGCCGCCCATCCGCTCGGCGAGCACGCCATAGGCCTGCAGCACGAGCTGGGTCCGCTCCGCCGCCCAGCCCTCACGGCCCGGGTTCTGGTCGGGATGATATCGCAGGAGCTGTCTGCGGCGCGCCTCACGCAACGCGTCCAGACCCGCGTTCTCAGCGACCTCGAGGATCGCCCGACATTCTCTGAGGTCCATGCCCTAGCCCTGCCCACTTGATCGGATCGCAGCCGTGCCTCGGATCGAGGCCCCCCCGGCAGCGGAATAGTGCATCTTACGGCGGGAAGGTCGCGACACCTGCACAAGTTTGGCGGCGTCCGTGCCGGGCTATTCGGCGAAGGCCTTGGCGACCTGCCCCACGAGCAGGGGGAAGAAGCTCGCGACCAGTACCACTGCCCACTGGATGCCCTCCAGAGGGACGAGGCTCAGGACGTGGGCCACAGGGCCAATGTAGATGGCCGCGATCAGCATCAGCACACACAGAGCCAGCGCGCCCCATACGTAGGGATTCCGGACCACGTCGTTCCGAAGCAGTCCCGAGCTGGCCGCTCGCATGTTGAAGGCATGCCAGAGCTGGGCCAGGGCCAGGGTCAGGAAGGACATGGTCACCGCCGTCGCGACCTCCAGGTCCATCGGGCCCAACGCGATGGCGAAGGCCGCGAGGACCGCGACCGAGATGGTCGCCCCGTAGCCCGCCGTGGTCAGCCACTGGCTCCGTCCCATGATCGGCTCATCGGAATCTCGCGGCCGGCGCTCCATGATGTCGTCTGGTCCCTCACCCACGCCCAAGGCCAGTGCGGGGAACACATCGGTCACCAGGTTGAGGAAGAGGATCTGGAGCGGCATCAGCGGCAGCGGAGCGTTCACGAGCGACGCGGCCGCGACGACGAGAATCTCGGCGATATTGCATGAAAGCAGGTAGATGACGAACCGCCGTAGGTTCTCGAAGATGACTCGGCCCTCATGGACGGCGTCGACGATGGAGCTGAAGGCGTTGTCCAGCAGCACCATATCCGCCGCCTCCTGGGCCACCTGGGATCCCCCCCGGCCCATAGCCACGCCGATGTCCGCCTTCTTGAGGGCGGGTGCGTCGTTGACTCCATCGCCCGTCATGGCCACGATGGCGCCGCGGCTCTGGTGGAGGTCGATCAGGTCCAGCTTCTGCTCCGGGCTGACCCGGGCTACGATGGACGACTCGGCCAGGCGATCCTCGGCCTCCTGGTCCATATCCTCGGGATCCTCCAGCTCCGACCCCGTGATGACCGTGGCGTCCTCATCATCCACCAGGCCCACATCTTCGGCCACACTTCCCGCCGTAGCGGGCTGATCGCCGGTGGCCATGATCACTGTGATGCCCGCGCTCTTGCACTCCTCCAGGGGCTCCCGGACGCTCTCCCTGGGGGGATCGATCATCCCCACCAGACCGATGAAGACCAGATCGGCGTAGACGTCGCCATCCTCCGAGTCCATGTCTTTGGTGGCGAGGGCGAGGACGCGCTGACCCTCCTCGGCCATCTCCAGGTTCGCCGTCGACCATTGCTCCCTGAGCTTGTCGCTCATCTCCTTGGTCTCGCCGGCGTCCTCGCGGATACGCGTGCAGCGCTCCAACACGGCACCGGGCGCGCCCTTGACAGCGACCCGGTAGGCTCCGCCGACGTCGTGGACCGTGGCCATCATCTTGAGGTCTGGGTCGAAGGCCTCCTCTCGCACCTCGGGCCACTCCTCGGTGAGGGCGCTGTACCGCCAGCCCGCCTTCGCCGCGGCCACCAGCAGCGCCACCTCGATGGGGTCGCCCGTGCTGTCGTCGACCTTGCCCTCGTCATCGAAGCGCACCGACGCGTCGGTGCACAGAGCGGCGAGGCGCAAGGCCTCGGCGGGCGGGCCATCGGCGGGCCAGAACTCCTCGCCTTCGCCGGTGATGAACTTGCCCTCATTGGTCTCGCCCCCGCCGGTGATCTCGAGGAGTCCGGTGGGAAGGCGCAGCTCGGTGAGGGTCATGCGATTGGCCGTCAGAGTTCCCGTCTTGTCGGCACAGATGACGCTGGTTGCGCCCAGCGCCTCCACGGCGGCAAGCTCCTTCATGATGGCGTTCCGGCGCGCCATGCGGCCCATGCCCCGCGCCAGCACCACGGTGGCCACAATGGGCAGCCCCTCGGGCACCGCGGCCACGGCCAGAGCCACGGCCGTCTCGATCATCAGCCGCAGGTCCTTGCCGACCAAGGCTCCGGCCACGGCGAGCACCGCCACCAGGGCCAGGGTGATCCAGGCCAGATGTCGCCCCAGGACCTCCAGCCGCTGCTCCAGAGGCGTGATCTCGCCCTCGGTCTCCGAGGTTAGGGTCGCGATGTTCCCTAGCTCCGTATCCATGCCGGTGCCGACGACGACGGCGTGGCCCGAGCCGCGAGTGATGGCCGTGCCTTTGTAGACCATGGAGTCACGCTCGGGGAGGGGGGTTTCGGGATCCATGGCCTCGGTCTGCTTGGCTCGGGGTACCGACTCGCCGGTGAGCGACGACTCGTCCACCTGGAGCCGGTTCGCCTCCACCAGCCGCCCGTCGGCCACGCACACCTGGCCCGCCTCCAATACGAGCAGGTCACCGGGCACGACCTCGGAGCCCTCGATGGACCGGGGCTCGCCATCGCGAACCACGGTGGCGGTCGCGGCGCCCAGCTCCAGCAGAGCCTCCATGGAGCGCCGTGCGCGCAGTTCGGTGAAGAACCCGATGGCGGCATTGACCACCACGACCACAGCAACGGCGATACCCTCGATGGTGTCGCCCATGGCGAAGGCGGCGATGGCTGCCGCTACCAGTAGCAGGACGACCAAGCTGCGGAACTGGTCGACGAAGATGGACCATGCACTCCGCTGAGCCCCGCGCTGGATCCGGTTGTACCCATGGCTCTCCAGCCGGGCCTTGGCCTCGGCATCACTCAGGCCGGCGTCCTCGTCCGTGTCCCACTCCCGGGCGATGGCGTCCACGTCCAGAGCCCACGGCGCCCGCTCCGCGTCCTGCTCCTGCGGCGGGCCGTTCTCATGCTCACGTAACTGCGCGTTCATGCAAGGAATCCACCTTTACCGCTGCTAGCATACCAGCGAGGCCGGTGGCCCTCTATAGGGTAGAGGCCGCATTTGCCGGGTCGCGGCGTCCCACACCCGGCGATGGATCAGCCGCCATCGGTGACCGCGCGCACCCGCGGGAACAGCTTGAGAGCATTGCGGTAGAGGATGTTCAGGCGGTCCTCGTCGTCGATGTCGGCGAACAGGATGCAGCCGATACAGAACATGGGATCGAACCAGGGCAGGTCGGTGCCCATGAGGACCCGCTCCGAGCCCGCCCCACTCGCCAGCCGCTCGATGACGGGCTCCACGGCGTACGCCGCGGTCAGCTCGAGGTAGGCGTTGGGGTGGTCCTTGGCCAGACCGATGGCCGTATCCCAATCGCCGAAGCACGAGTGGCCCATGAGGAAGGGTATGCTGGGGTAGCTCTCCAGCACGCGCCTCACCTGCTCGGGACCATCCTCGGCTGAGCCGCCCCACGTATGGGACAGCACGGGCCAGCCACCGGCTTCGGCCCGCTCCAGCACAGGCCGGTAGCGGTCATCGCAAAGGGGCACGCCGTGGCTGGATGGGTGCAGCTTGAACCCCACGAAACCCGGGTGGGCGGGGAAGTCGGTTAGGGCCGCCTCTTGCTCCTCCGCCTGGTGCGGGTTCCAGACGTAGTACCCCAGCAGCCGGTCGGGCTGGCGCTCCAGAGCCCGCTCCCGTAGCCAGCGATTCGCCAGGACGGCGTCGCCGCTGATGCCCGTGTGATGGGAGCAGATCGTCACCCGGACCCCGCAGCGGTCCATGGTGCCGACCATGTCCGTGGCATCCTGGGTGGGCAGCCAAATCTTGGTGAAGGGCCCGAAATGACCGTGGGTGTCGATGATGGGATGCTCGGGCCGGGGCGCCTCGAGGACGGTCCCGGTTAGGGAGGAGATGGCCTCGGCCGCCGCCAGCGGCCCCCCGGATGAGGAGCCGGAAGATGATCCGGACGCGTCCCATGATAGGAGCCGCTCCAGGTTCTCGCCGCCTATCGCCTGGCGCGCTCCGTCGTCGATGGGTGCCCGCAGCAGAGCCGCGACGGGCCCGCCCATGCTCCAGCGCGGGAAGCCCGTGCCGAAGACCAGGCGGTTGGCACCGTAGCGCTCCACGACGCGCGAAATGCCCTGGTCCACCTCGTACCGCGACATATCGAGATGCAGGTTCTCGTGCCGGTCCAGAAGCGGGCGGAAGATCCGGTCATCTCCCCAGCAGCCATGGCCCACGGCGATGAGGGTCAGCCCGGGGAAGTCGCCCAGGATCTCCCCAACCGTCGTCCACTTGGTGTGATCGTCGATCTCGTAGAGCAGCGGCACGCCCGCCGCGGCCAGCACCTCGAAGGTCTCGCCAAAGGTCACCGTGTCCAGGTGATACCGGTGCTGCTGTGGCCTCGCCCACAGGGCCCGGACGCCGTGGCCTCGAAGCCAGTCCAGGAGCTCCTCGGCCTGGGGGAACTCGCCGGTCTGGGGAGTGGCCAAGGGCAGCGCGGCCTCCAGCCGGGGGTCAGCCCGGCATGCCTCCAGGGCGATAGCCGTGCCGACGGGCGGCGATTCGGTGTCCACGGCGGCATGCAGCACCAGTGCCCGCTCGATGCCGTGCCGATCCATGCGGCGGAGCAGGTCATCGGCCGTCCGGCACGACCCGGGGCCGGGCCGTGTCGGCAGGCCGAAGGAGGCGTGGCAATCGAAGAGCCGCAAGGCATCTTCCCCTATACGGTCTCCAGGGTCGCTTCCATGGACCTTAGGTCCAGGACGCAGCAGCAGGGCTCGCCATCGGGAACGCCGCCCCCGCTTCCGGGATTGATGACCAGGGTCTCACCCACGCACCGGACCTCGGCATCATGGGAGTGGCCGTAGATCACCACATCGAAGGCCCCGCTGGCGGCGATCTCCTCCACGAAGTCGGGCTCATGCATCATGGCGATCCTACGGTCACCCATCTTCAGGCGGACCATGCGCTCGTGGACCTCGCCGATGCCCTCGAAGGCCTTCTTGATACCGAACACCTCGCCATCGTTGTTGCCGTAGACGGCGGTGACGGGGCAGCCGGCGCGCCCGAGACGCTTCACCGAGAAGGGAGCGATGAAGTCTCCGGCATGGAGGATGTGCTCGACGCTCCGCTCCTCGAAGTGGGCGAGAATCCGGTCAATGCTCTCAAGCTGATCGTGGGTATCGGAGAGAATGCCAAGGATCATGGGGAACAGTCCTCCTAGGGTCGGGTGAGGATCTCGATTCGGGGCTCCGTCTCGCCTTCGGGCACGCTCAGGCCCGCGATGCTCCCGTCGGCGAGGCGTACGGGCCGGGGACCGTCGGAAGGCCAACCCACGTCGATCGCTTCGGCGGTCAGCATCTCGGCGTCCAGTGCCACCCAGCGCCAGCCCTGCTCGCCGCGGCACAGGCCGCCGGGTTGGCCTTCGCTGTAGCCGGCGATGACGTCGGTGTACGTGCCCTCGATCTGCACGCTGGAGGCCCAGGTGGTTCGCCCCGGCCCCGAGTCGGCCGACGGGTCGGCTCGGCAGAGCTCGGTGCCGGTCAGGATGATCAGCTCCGCTGGCGCCGGTCGGGTATCGGCGTCGCCCCGGGGTAACCAGTCGAGGGCCACGACCTGGCTGCTCACCTGAACCGACTGCCCCTGCCTCGCGCTGGCAAGGGCGCCCGTCCGAACGGCCCACCCGCTTCCCACCGCCGCCATCCGGGGCTCGGGCACGCCGACCGCCGAAGGCCCGGCCCCCCAGGGGAGCAGATCGGCCAGGGCGCCGTCGGTCCGGGAGACCTCATCGGGGCCCACGGTCCAGAGCTGAGGACCCAGCCCGGAGACCACTAGAAGCGTCCCGTAGTCGGCAGAATCCGCGGGAAGGGGCTGGCCGTCTTGGTCCAGCCCGTCGAGCCAGTACCTCTCATTGCCGGTATGGAAGCCGGGTGGCGGCTGCGAGCGGACGCGATCGCCTTCGGAGTCGATCACCGCCAGGCCCTGGGGCCCGATGAGCAGCAGGCTGGCTCGGCCGCCCACGAGGATGTCGTCAGGGTCCAGGGCTGGCACACCCTCGATGGGCTCCAGGTCATCGTCCACCCACCATACGGTCTGGGTCGATGGAACCAAAGCCGCGGCCCCGCCGAAAGCCGGGCCCGCTCCCACGAGCTGCACGGGCTCAGGCGCCGTCTCTTGGTGCGCGGCTCGGGCTCGCTCGGCCTCCCGGGCCTCCCTGACCTCCTTCGCTCGCCGGGCCTCGCCCTCGAGCCAGTCGGCGGTCAGCCACAGAAGCAGGACCACCCCCAGAGCCAGTCCCATCACGAAGTACACCCTCGCCCGGCCGGAGCATCCTGGTGAGTCGGAGTAGGGGTTGTCCATCGTCAGCATCCTCAGCTAGGAGCGGCGCTCCCCGCATCGGCGGGAACGGAGCCGTTGCCGCCGTCATGGGGCAGTCGCGATACATCCTCCAGGCTCCACTCGCCCGATACGGGTCGGAGTCCCCTTGCGATCAGCTCGACGGCATAGGCTCGGGCTACGTACTGGGCGCCCTCGGCGCTATCCAGATCCAGATCCTCGGTTAGTCCCAGCCATCGCGGTGGGGAGCCCGGTATGGCCGCCGTGAGGACCATACGCACGATCGGGTAGGCCTCGCGCTCCTCCCCGGGCCGGGGCGACCGGGCCGCACTCAGGGCGGCGAGCCGGACTTGGGCCCGGTCGTCACCATATACTTCGTTGAGGAACTCCTCGCGAGACCGGCAAAGCTGTGCTAGCACCAAGGACATCGGTATCACTTCCCCCCAGCGGGAAGACACGCTTAATGGTGCCGTTCCACATTAACGCGCTCAGCCTACACCGGCGCCCGGCATACGTCCATCATGGGCCAAGCGCCGATCGGTCCGTCGCACTTATTCGGCGCTGACCGGGTTGCTCAGCACTCCGATGCCCTCGATCTCCACATCGCATACGTCGCCCTCGCGTAGCGGACTTATCCCCGCTGGCGTGCCTGTGTAGATGCAGTCTCCCGGGCATAGGGTCATCCACCTCGATGACTCGCTGACCAGGCGCTCGATCGGGAATAGCATGTCCTTCGTACGGCCAGCCTGGCGAACCTCGCCCGACACGGTGCACTTGATCTCCAGGTCCGAGGCATCCAGGTCAGTGACGATCCACGGACCGAGGGGCGAGAAGGTGTCGATGGACTTGCCCCTGGCGAAGGCGGGCGGCTTACCCCACTGGATGTCTCGCGCCGATACGTCGTTCCCACACGTCAGGCCCGCCACGTAGTCCATGGCATCGGCCTCAGCGACGGCCCGGCATCGCCGCCCGATGACGACCACCAGCTCGGCCTCATGGTCGACCCGGCCGATGCCGTCGGGTAAGACGATGGACTCCCCGGCGGGGATCACCGGCGAGGCGGGGATGGGGTGCAGGTGGGGCTCCGCCGGCGCCTCGGAGCCCGTCTCCTTGGCATGGTCGGCGTAGTTCCGGGCCACGATGATCAGCTTGGTCGGCTGGCAGGGCGGCAGCAGGCGCACGTCGGCGAGCGGCAGTTGCCGGCCTGTCGAGCGGCCCGAGAGCCCTTCACCGGGCTCCAGCACGTCCAGGGTGTCGTCATCGCGCAGGGCCCCTTCGCCCTGCGC
>WJIW01000005.1 GCA_014730065.1 Armatimonadia bacterium
CGACACTGAAGAAGTGGCAATCAGCATCCATCGAGAGCTAGGACTCCTGTCCGTGTGCCGCCGATTCCAGAACATCGGCCATCGTGCCGTACACATTGCTGGCAAGGAACTGCCGGCCAAAGAGATCGACGGCATGGCTCGACATTCGTTCGATGGCGGCGGTGTCCTGTGTGAGACGGCCGATGCACGACTGTAGGCTCGACGCGTCGGTGTAGTAGACGCCGCAGTCATGCTCCTCCACGAGCCTGCGAAGCGCTCCGTCAAGACTGGTGAGGATGGGCAGACCTGCGGCCAGGTACTCTATGGATTTGTTCGGCAGACTCGCCAGGAAGGTCGATGAGGACCGGTAGGGCGCAAGCGCGGCGCGGGACAGCTCCATCAGTGACCAGATCTGCGCTCGGTCGGCCCAGCCGGGAAGCAGGAGGTTGCTCAGGCCTCCGCTGGCCTCCCGAACGCCCGATAGTGCATCGCCCTCACCACAGAGCACGAAGCGGACGGGTGCGCCCTGGGCTTCCAGAGCACGCGCGGCGTCGATGACCGGCGTGAACCTGAAGTGGCGGCTGAAGAAGCCAAAAAAGCAGATGATCAGCTCGTCGGGGCGAGTGCCCAGACCCATGTCATGCCAATAGGCGCGTGCGGACCTCAGCTCGCTGTCGGGCGGCGGGGCCGGATCGTACCCAAAGGGAAACGACCGCTCCTCCGGCCGCCTGTCGCGTCCCGCCAGCCCTACGCCCCAATCGACGAACTCCTCATTGATGCCCAGGATCAGGTCCGCCGCCCGGCAGACCCTGGCGGCACGACGCGAGAAGCCCGCGAGGGCCAATCGGGCCATGGGGCGCAATGGTGTCGGCGCCATGTCGACCCACGCGTCGGGCCACAGGTCGCGGATGTCGATCACCAGCGGGACGCTCTGTGTCGCCGCGTAGCGAGCTGCGGCATCGCATAGCGCGAGCGAAGGGAAGGAGGCCACCAGCAGGTCGGGTGGAGGGTGCTTCGGTGCTTCGGCCTCGAAGGCGTCGGCGACGTCCTGGTGACTGGCCAAGCGCCTCAGCGACACGTTCCTACGGTACGGTCTGCAATGCAGGAAACGGTATCGGGTACCGTCGTCATACTCGCGCCACACGCTGCGGGCAAATCTCTGCTCCTTGGTGGTGTGGAAGAAGGTCGCCGTCCACCACAGAACCTGGTGCCCTCGGTTCACAAGCTGCCTCTTGAGGTGCCCCATCCTGAAGGTCCGTTGGGAACCGTCGGCCGGTGTCGCCTCGAAGGGATTTAGGAGCCAGACCTGCATAGATACCCTCCCGCGCTGCCAACACCGCGCGCTGCGCGCCTCCTCGTCGGATTGGTGGGACTAGGTGATGGCCCCAAGAAGGGCCTGGCAACGCTCGACGATGCTCTCCGCATCCATCCCATAGACGCTTCGCAGATACTGCTGGCTCCCCACGATCGAGGAGAACCCAGCCTCCAGCCCGATGCGAGAGAATGCGCCAGGCATCACCCCGGCGTCAAGACACGCCTCGGCCACGGCGCTCCCCAGCCCTCCGTGGATGGTGTGCTCCTCGATGGTCACCAGCCCGCCCGTCTCCCGGGCAGCGGTCACCACCGACTCGTGATCGAAGGGCCTGAGGGTATGGAGGCTCAGAACCCGGCACTGGATGCCCCGGTCACTCAGCCGGTCCGCCGCTTCCAGCGCCTCGCCCAGAATGCCGCCCGTGGCGATCAGGGTAAGATCCGACCCCTCCCGCACCACCCGGGCCTTGCCCAGCTCGAAGACCTCCCCGTCACGGTGGGTCGGCGGAGCCGTCGATTTGTCCAGCCGGAGGTAGCAGGTGCCCGGCGTCTCCACGATAGCAGTCGTGGCCTCTTGGGTCTCCCAGATGTCACCCGGTGACACGACCGTGACATCGGGCAGAGAGCGCATGATGGCCAGGTCCTCGGTTGCGTGGTGGCTGATCCCCAGCGCGCCGTAGCTGAAGCCTCCACCGATGGCGACGACCTTCACGTTCGCGCCATGATAGGCCGCGTCGTTCCGAACCTGCTCGAGACATCGCAGGGTCGGGAAGTTAGCGATGGAGTAGGTGAAGGCGATCCGGCCCTCCAGCGCCAGGCCCGTGGCCAGCCCCGTCATGTTCTGCTCCGCCACACCCGCGTTGAGGTACTGCCGGGGGAAGCGCTCGGCGAACCGCGGCTTGCTCCCGTCGGGGGTGGGATCCACTAGCACCCCGAAACCCAGGTCGCCGGTTACCAGGATGATCCTGGGATCGGCCTCGGCCAGCTCCATCAGCCGGTCCACGAAAGCATCCCTCACGAGCCCTCACCCAGCTCCCGCCGCGCCGCATCCAGCTCCGAGCCCTTGGCGGTGCGGTAGTGCCACAGAACGGTATCCTCCATGAAGGAGATGCCTTTGCCCTTGACCGTATGGGCGATGACGCAGGCGGGCTTGCCCGGCTCGGGGGGCAGGTCCTCGAGCGTCGCCGTCAAAGCCTCGTGATCGTGCCCGTCGACTTCCCGAGCGGCCCACCCGAAGCTCCGCCACTTGTCGCCGAAGGGCTCCAGGGCCAGGGTGTCCTTCACCGGCGCCAGGCTCTGGATCTTGTTGTAGTCCACAATGGCCACGAGGTTGTCCAGCCCGTGATGCCCGGCGAACAGGATGGCCTCCCAGTTGGACCCCTCATCGCACTCGCCGTCACTCAGGACCACGAACACCCGGTGGCTCTTGCCGTCCAGCTTGGCGCCGTAGGCCATCCCCGCGCCCACGGACAAGCCGTGGCCCAAGGAGCCCGTCGAGAGCTCCACACCGGGGATGCCCTTGTGCGAGACGTGGCCCGAGAGGTCCGAGCCGTTCTGATAGTGGGTCTTGAGCTTCTCGATGGGGAAGAACCCGGTCTCGGCGAGTGCCGCGTAGATGCCCGCTCCGGCGTGACCCTTGCTGAGGATGAACCGGTCGCGTCCGGGCCACTTCGGCTCCTCGGGCCGGACCCGGAGGATGCGGCCATAGAGCACCGCGACCAGGTCGGCCATGGAGAGCGCCGCGCCTACATGGGAGCTGCCGCCGGAGCTGGTCATCTCCACGGCGTGTCGGCGTATGCGGAGGGCGAGCTCGCGGGTGTCCTTGGGGGGGCTCTGGTCGCTCATTACGCTCCGTAGAACCGCCTTACCGTGGCGGCCACATACTCCACATCGTCGTCGGCCAGGGTGAGGTTCATGGGCAGCATGAGCGACCGCTCGAACAACCGGTCGGTGCCCGGCAGGCTGGCATCGAGCCCCAGGGCCGTGAAATGATGCACGGGCTTGCCGCCCCACTGGATGAGCGTGCCCACTTCGTTCTCCCTTAGGAAGGCCTGAAGCTCGTCGCGACGCTCGGTCTCGATCTCGTAGTTCTGGAACACGTCGTAATGATCGGGATCGGAGCCCGGCGGCGGGGGAAGCACCAGCTCGGGCACATCCCGCAGAAGCTCATCGTACATGGTCGCCATGGCCCGGCGCCGATCGATGATGCCCTGGTAGTCCTGGAACTGCCAGAGCAGGAAGGCGGCCTGGAGGTTATCCAGCCGAGAGTTACGGCCCCATCTCTCGGCATCGGTGGTCTCGCCCCGGCCGTGGTCCCGAAGAGAGAAGGCAAGGTGGGCGACATCATCGTCATCGGTCACGATCATGCCGCCGTCGCCCATGCAGCCGAGAATCTTGGCGGGGTAGAAGCTGAACATTCCGCCAGCCCCGAAACTGCCGGCCATCCGGCCCTTGTACTTGGAGCCCAGGGCTTGGGCCGAGTCCTCGATGATCATCAGGCCGTGCTTGTCCGCCACCTCGGCGATGGCGTCCATGGCGCAGGTGCGGCCGTTGAGCTGCACCGGGCAGATGGCCTTGGTTCTCCCGGTGATGGCCGGCTCCAGGGCCGCGGGATCCATCAGATGATCCGGCCCGCAATCCACGGGAACTGGCGTCGCTCCCACAGCGACCACGGCGCCGGGGGTGGCGACCATGGTGTGGGAGGGGAATACGACCTCATCGCCGGGCCCGATGCCCTTGGCCTGGAGGATGATCTCCAGGGCGTCGGTGGCGTTGCCCACACCGACGCCGTGGCCGACCCCGACGTACGAGGCGATGGCTTGCTCGAGCTCCTCCAGGTCCTTCTGCATGATGAAGGCGCCGCGGCGCATCACGTCTTGGAAGATCCGGGTGTAGGCCTCTTCGTGCATGGTGAAGGCCTGTTGGTATCTGAAGAAAGGAACGCTCCTCGCTGTGCCCATGGCTCGTCGCCTCATCGCCCGTTCCACTGAGTTGTCGAAGACTCCAGGATAGCCTTCCGGCCAGGATCGCGCTAGGGCCCGGAGCCATGCCTGCTGGATTCGGCGGGGGTGGCGACGGGGTCCTCCCCACGGCATCGATCGCCGGGGATCCGCCAGTTGCCCGGCGCCGCGGCGCCCGTGTAGAGTGTTCGAGCCGAAAAGAGGGTCGCCGGTGAAGGTCGTTCATCTATGCTCGGTTCATCCCGCCTTCGATGTACGTATCTTCTGGCGTCACTGCCGGTCTCTGGCTCAGGCGGGCTATGAGGTAGTGTGCATCGCGCCCCACGACAAGGACGA
>WJIW01000061.1 GCA_014730065.1 Armatimonadia bacterium
CGGGTCCGCTCGCGCTTTCGCCGACCGTCCCTAACTCGGCGCCACTACCCCCGCGATCCACTCACACTTCACGACCTTCTCCACCAGGTCGATGGGGATGTAGTAGTACTGGTTCGAGGCTTCGAAGCCGATGCGCGGGTCGGTGACCTGGATGCGGTGCAGGGCCTTAGCCGCCTCCAGCTCCGCTAGCGCCAGCTCCCGCAGCCGCTCGGCTCGCGTGTCGGCCGGCAGGCCCGCGTCATCGCGAGCCATCACGAAGCGGGCTTGGCGGGCACAGCTTGCCAGGTGCAGCGCAGCGGCCTCGGCCACGGACAGCTCCGCTTCCAGGGCGCCACGGTAGTGGCCCGTGGTCCGGTCCAGCTCCTCGTGAAGTAGGGCACAGCCCTCCTCGAATCCCTCGGCCACCTTCTCCATCTGGCTGGCCCAGACGTCGGGCGGGTAGACCTGGCGCCAGGAGGTCAGGTCATCGTACGGGAAGCCGACCATGGTCGCGCCCCGGCCCGTGGGCCCGAGGAACAGCGGGTTCGCCGGGCCGCGCTGCATGGGCCCCGCGTACACGGTCCCGATGTGGAACGGGAACTCGGCGAAGGCCTGGCTGAACCGCTGCCAGGCCTCCACGACGGCGTCGGCGTGGCCCGGGCCGTACCGCCGCCCGGCCACCGCGTGCATGGCGTGCTGCGGATCGGGCGTGTCCATGGCGCCGATCTCCGCTACGACCTCCAGGTTCGGCGACGGATAGCCGCCCAGGGTCCAGCCCAGCATCAAGCCATCGACCTCGGCGGCGCGCAGGTTCGCCGCATGCTGCGCGACGAGCCCGACGGCCGGGATGTACGGTACCGCCGAAAGCTCCCAGGTGTTGCCGGCCTGAATCTTGGCGATGGTTGCGAGACCCCGCTCCCGAGCCAGCTCCCAGTGGCGCGTCGCCCGAGGCCCGGGGCCCACGCTGGAGATGGAGTACTCGCCGACCACCGATTCCACGCCACCGCGCTCGATTGGCAGGCTCCACTCACTGACGCTCTGGAGCCACACGCTCCGGGGTAGCTGGCCGATCAGATCGGCCGCCCATTCGTCGTCCCAGCCCCAGTCCCAGCAGATGAACCGGCAATCCGGACGGGCCGCCCACGCTCCCTCGGCCATGACCGCGTTCAGCTCGGCGATGGTCTCGGCCGCGCCCCTCGGGGCGCATCTCTCACACTGCGCTCCGGCGTAGTGGGACCAGCAGTTGGTCAGGTTCTCCGATGCCGTGATAGTGAAGAACCCGCCCAGCTCCGGGGCAGCTTCGGCCACCGCCCGGACCGCTTCCCGCAGATACTCCCGCACCTCCGGGAGGCTCGTGCACAAAGTCGCGTGATCGCCCTCCGTGACCCCCCGTAGCTCGGGGTGCTCCTCGAAGAAGCTGAGGGGCATGGCCCGCGGCTCGTTGAGGTAAAGGTACACGTCGACCCCGTGCTCCCTGGCCCGCTCGCTCAGTTGCCGCAGCCCCGCCAGCCGTTGCTCCCACCCTTCGCTCAAAGCGGGATCCCATGGGAAGGGGGTGAGCTTGTAGAGCACCGCTTGAAGCCAGACGCCGTCCACGCCCGAAGCCGCCAGCCGTGCCAAGTAGCCGTCGGGGTAGGGGTCGAGGTCGGGCTCCATCAGGGGGTCGCCATAGGTGGCGAAGTACGAGTAGCAGTACCGCGGATGGAACTCGCTCTCCGTGGGGGCTGCCGCTGGAGCCGGGGCCGACAGCTCATCGACGAACCCGAACAGGTCCGACTCGGCGAGCCCCACCCCGCCGGGGAAGTGCCGCCCTACCACCTGCGCGATCTCATCGGCACGCCGGGCTTCCGCCTGGGTGGGCTCGTGGTACGCGAGCGCCGGAACCTCGGGCTTGCGGGAGCCCATCTTGATCCACAGGAAGTCGTCCTCCCTGAGCGTGAAGGCCAGCTCCTCCTCGGTCCAGCCGAGGAGGGCGGTCATCTGCTCGAAGGGCAGGATCTCCCAGTTGCGCCGAAGGATGGTGATGTAGCTGCGGCGCCACTGGTCGGCGCCGATGGCCGGCTGGGGCGGCAGGCCCATGGACCGGGCCAGCCCCTCCACCTCCGCCTTGGTGCAGCCGAGCACCTCGGCCATCCGCTCCGTGGGCACTAGCGGGTAGTTCCGCCAGACAAAGGCGTGTAGGCGGCTGGGGAAATGGGGCATCTCCAGGGGCTCGTAGGCCGTCTCGGCGGGGAGGTCGGCGGCGACCAGGGAGCAGAGCGACAGGGTGAGAAGGGTCATGGGTATCCTCCGGGGCGGGATAGGCTATGGAGCGACGACTTCGAGCCCGGCCCCACGGGCCACCTCCTCCAGCTCGGCCATCTCGTCCTCGGTCTGGGCCGCGAGACCGCCGAGGGGATAGGGCCGCTGAAGCCAGGTGTACTTGCCCGGGGCGGCGGGGTTGTATGGCAGCAGGGCGATGCGCCGACATCCCAGGTCCCGGGCCATGGCTGCGATGTCGCCGATGGTACCGGGCGAGGCGTTCCGGCCGGGGATACAGGGGACGCGCACGATGATGTCGGCACCCAGCGCCGCGAGCTGGCCCAGGTTCTCCAGGATGGCTTGGTTCGAGACCCCCGTGTCCCGGCGGTGCAGCGCATCGTCGGCGTGTTTGACGTCGTACAGGAACAGGTCGACCGATCCTGCCAGCTCCTCCAGCACCGGCCAGGTCGTCAGCCCCGTGGTCTCGACGGCCGTATGGATGCCCTCGGCCTTGAGCAGTCTCAGCACGGCCGAGGTGAAGGAGGCCTGGAGGGTGGGCTCTCCGCCCGTGAGGGTCACGCCGCCGCCGCTGGATTCCAGGAAAGCGCGCTGCCGCACCGCCCGGTCCACCAGGTCGCCGGCGGCGATGGTCTGGCCCTTTAGCTCCAGGGCCCCCGTGGGGCACGCCGACACGCATGCCAGGCACTGGCGGCATTTCCCGGGGTCGGAGCCAGCCTGGTCGCTCAGCGCCCGCAGCCCCTCGGGGCATACCTCCAAGCAGGCCCCGCACTCCGAGCACCTGGTCTGGTACCGCACGA
>WJIW01000062.1 GCA_014730065.1 Armatimonadia bacterium
CCTCCCCGTGAGGGGAGGCCCGTCGATGGCGCAGGTTTGGCTTGCCCGCTAGTACGGGGGCATGCCGCCGGGGCCGCCCGGGCCCGCCGGAGCGGGGGACGCGGGTTCGGGCTTCTCAGCCACGAGGGCCTCGGTGGTGAGGACGAGGCTGGCGATGGACGCCGCGTTCTCGAGGGCGGACCGGGTGACCTTGGCGGGATCGATGATCCCGGCCGCGACCATGTCCCGGTACTCGCCGTTGAGGGCGTCGTAGCCGGTGTTGGCGTCCTCGGCGTTGCGTACCTTCTCGACGACGATGCTGCCTTCGAGGCCAGCGTTCTCGGAGATCTGGCGCAGCGGGGCCTCGAGGGCCTTGCGCACGATCTCGACGCCGATCTTCTCGTCGCCCTTGGCCTTGACTTTCTTGAGGGCGGGCTCGACCCGAATGAAGGCGGTGCCTCCGCCGGGGACGATGCCCTCCTCGGTCGCCGCCCGGGTCGCCGAGAGGGCGTCCTCGAAGCGGTGCTTCTTCTCCTTGAGCTCGGTCTCGGTGGCCGCGCCCACCTGGATGACGGCGACGCCGCCGGCGAGCTTGGCGAGACGCTCTTGGAGCTTCTCCCGATCGTAGTCGGAGTCGGTCTCATCGATGGCGCGCCGGATCTCCTTCATGCGGCCCTCGATGGCACTGGTCTCGCCCGCGCCGTCTACGATGGTGGTGTTGTCCTTGGTGATGACAACACGCTTGGCCCGGCCGAGCTGGTCCAGCTCCAGGTTCTCGAGCTTGACGCCCAGGTCCTCGGACAGGAAGGTCCCGCCGGTGAGAACCGCGATGTCCTGGAGCATGGCCTTGCGGCGGTCGCCGAAGCCGGGGGCCTTGACGGCCGCGCCGGGGACGATGCCGCGTAGCTTGTTGAGCACCAAGGTGGCGAGGGCCTCGCCCTCGATGTCCTCGGCGATGATGACGACGGGCTTGCCCGTGCGAGCGATCTTCTCGAGCAGGGGAACCATGTCCTGAGCGGAGCCGATCTTCTTCTCGAAGAGCAGAAGGTACGGCTCATCCAGGACTGCCTCCATGCCCTCGGGATCGGTCACGAAGTACGGGGACAGGTAGCCCTTGTCGAACTGCATGCCGTCGGTGAGCTCGAGGCGGGTATCCGCGCTCTTGGACTCCTCGACGGTGATGACGCCATCCTTGCCGACCCTCTCCATCGCCTCGGCGATGAGCTTGCCGATCTCGGGGTCGTTACCGGCGATGGCGGCCACGGACTGCATGGCCTCCTTGTCGGAGACCTCGATGGCCAGGTCCTGGATGGCTCCCACGATCTTCTCGACGGCGGCGTCGATGCCGCGCTTGATGATCATGGGGTTCGCGCCGGCGGCGACGTTCTTAACGCCTTCGTGGATCATCGCCTGGGCCAGCACGGTGGCCGTGGTGGTTCCATCTCCGGCCACGTCGTTGGTCTTGGACGCAACTTCGCGGATGAGCTGAGCGCCCATGTTGTCGAAGTGCTCCTCGACTTCGATCTCCTTGGCGACGGTGACGCCGTCCTTGGTGATGTTCGGCGAGCCGAACTTCTTGTCCAGGACGACGTTTCGGCCGCGGGGCCCGAGGGTCACTCGGACCGCGTTGGCGACGGCGTCGGTTCCACGAAGTAGCGCGCGTCGCCCCTCTTCGGAGTAGAGTAGCTCTTTGGCCATTCCGTCTTCTACCTCCAGTAGTCTCTAGGTGCGGGGGTGCTGCTACTTCTTCTTCGACTTCTTCCCCTCGGTCTCGATGGCGTAGATGTCGTCCTGGCGCAGGATCACGAGGTCCTTGTCGCCGTCGCGCACCTCGGTACCACCGTACTTGGAGAAGATGACCGTGTTGCCGATCTCGACCTCCATTGGGCCTCGGCTGCCGTCCTCGAGGATCTTGCCCTCGCCTACGGCCACGATGGTGCCCTTCTGGGGCTTCTCCTGAGCCGAATCCGGCAGTACGATGCCTCCCGCGGTTACCTCCTCAGCAGCGGAGATCTCCACGATTACACGATCGCCTAGTGGCTTCAGCACAGACACGCACCCCCTTTCCTCGTCGAGCGCTTATGTGACGGTAACATCACAGGTGTTCCCTTCCTTGCGGTGCTATCGTGCGGCCCGCCCGAAGGCGGGGCTATCGCGGCGGCCTTAGCCGCCACGTTCATGCCTTAGTATCTTCGCCCGTGTCCGCATCCCCCTCATCGCCTCCCGGCTCGCCGGAGGAGGTGACCACTTGGGCGGCACGGATAACCGTGTCCCCCATGCGATACCCCCGGCTCACCTCGGCCGTGATGAAGCCCTGAGGCACGACCTCGTTGGGCATGGTCGCCACAACCTCGTGACACTCGGGGTCGAACTCGGCGCCGAGGCACTCGATGGGCTCGATGCCCTCATCCTTCAGCGCCGACATGAACTGGGTGTGAACCATCTGGAGGCCGTCCACCCACGTGCCCTCGGCGCCCTGCTCCTCGGCTTGCTCCAGGGCGCGCTCCAGGTTGTCCAGGGTGGGCAGCAGCTTCCGCGCCATCTCGGCCTTGGCCTGATCGGCCACCTCGAGGCGCTGCTTGGCCGCTCGCCGCCGGAAGTTCTCGAAGTCCGCGCGAACCCGCAGGTTGGCGTCGCGAAGCTCGGCGATCTTGGTATCCTTGTCCGGCTCCGCAGTGGGCTCGGATCCCGGCTCCAGATTCGCCGGGGCCTCGGGGGCGTCGGGAGTTCCCTCCTCGCCCTCCGCACCGGGATCCACGGGCGCTGGCCCCTCTTGCTCAGTGGGCTCGTCGCCGCGCTGGGCTCCCGGCCGGATGACGGGGATCTCCTCCTCGTGTCGGTTGTTCTCGGCACTCATGTCTCTCACGAAGCAAACTCCTTATGTCAGCAGCGCGCTGCTTACGCCGCGCTGTCTTCGGTTTGGGTGGCGCTCTCCTGATCCTGGGCATCGATGGATAGCGAGTCGCCTTCCACATCGATGCGGATAACCTGCCCGGGTGCGTAGTCGCCCGCAAGGATCCCCGACGAGATGGGGTTCTCGACCAGGCTGCGCAGCGTTCTCCGCAGCGGCCGGGCGCCGTACTGGGGATCGAATCCCGCGTCGCCCAGTAGGTCCTTCGCCTCGTCGGAGACCTCGATGGCCAGGCCTCGCTCGGCCAATCGGCCGGCCAGCCGGGTCAGCATCAGGTCCACGATGTCTCGGATCTGCTCCCGGGTCAGTGGCCTGAAGACCACGATGTCGTCCACCCGGTTCAGCAGCTCGGGCCGGAAGGTCCGGCGCAGCTCCTCCAGGAGCTGGCCCTCGACGGCTTCCACGCCCTGCCTGCCGGACTCGTCGGCGGCGTCGCCATGCCATTCCGACGGGATGGTGTGGCTGCCCACGTTCGAGGTCATGACAATGACGGTGTTCCGGAAGTCCACGGTGCGGCCCATGGAGTCCGTCAGCCGCCCGTCCTCCAGAACCTGCAGCAGCACATTGTAGACGTCCGGGTGGGCCTTCTCGATCTCGTCGAGGAGCACGACTCGATAGGGGCGTCGTCGGACGGCCTCGGTGAGCTGTCCGCCCTCCTCGTGACCCACGTAGCCCGGCGGCGCACCGATGAGCCGGGACACGGAGTGCTTCTCCATGTACTCGGACATGTCGATGCGGACCATGGCCTCCTCGTCGTCGAACAGGAACTCGGCGACGGCCCTGGCCAGCTCGGTCTTACCCACGCCCGTGGGGCCCAGGAAGATGAACGACCCGATGGGTCGGGTGGGGTCCTGCAAGCCCGCTCGGGATCGGCGCACGGCCTCGGCGACGGCGTGAACCGCCTTGTCCTGGCCCTTGACCCGCTGGTGGAGCTTGTCCTCCATGTTCAGCAGCTTGTGGGCCTCGGACTCGAACATGCGCTGGACGGGGATACCGGTCCAGGCCGATACGATCTCCGCGATATGGTCCGCCGTTACCGGGCTCGGCTCGCCGACTTCCTCGAGCCATCGTGCCCGCTCCTCATCGTAGGCGACTTGGAGCTTGTCCGATTCCAGCCGTAGGCGCTGGGCGCGATCGTAATCCCTCGCTTCGACGGCCGCGGCGCCCTGTTGGGCTAGGCGGGACAAGCGCTCCTCCATCTCCCGAAGCTCCGGCGGCATGCCCTTTTGCTCCAGCCGCAGCTTGCTGGCGGCCTCATCGACCAGGTCGATGGCTTTGTCGGGCAGGAACCGCTCGGTCAGGTATCGGTGGGAGAGATCGGCGGCGGCCACTAGGGCCTCCTCGCTGATCTCCACCCCGTGATGCTCTTCGTAGCTCGGGCAGAGGCCCTTCAGGATCTCGACGGTATCCTCGACACTCGGCTCCTCAACATATACGGGAGCGAAGCGCCGTTCCAGGGCCGCGTCCTTCTCGATGTGCTTGCGGTATTCGTCCAGGGTGGTGGCTCCGATGCACTGTAGCTCGCCCCGGGCCAGGGCTGGCTTAAGCATGTTGGAGGCATCGACGGCGCCTTCGGCAGCGCCCGCACCGACCATCGTATGCAGCTCATCGATGAAGAGGATGACCTGCCCCTCGGCCTGACGCACCTCGTCCAGCAGAGCCTTGACGCGCTCCTCGAACTCGCCGCGGAACTTGCTGCCCGCGACCAGGGAGCCCATCTCAACGGCCAACAGCCGCTTGCCCCGCAGGGCGTCGGGCACGGCGCCGGAGACGATGAGTTGGGCCAGGCCGTCGACGACGGCGGTCTTTCCCACACCGGGCTCGCCGATTAGAACAGGGTTGTTCTTGCGGCGCCGGCAGAGCACTTGGATGACGCGCCGGGTCTCGTCGCTGCGTCCGATGACTGGATCCAGCTCGCCCTCCTCGGCGGCAGCGGTCAGGTCCGTTGCGTAGCGCTCGAGGATCTCCATCTTGCTCTCGGGATCGCGGTCGGAGACCCGGCCCGATCCTCGTATGCTCTTCAGGGCCGAGTAGATCGCCTCGCGATCCACGTCGAACTCCTTGAGCATCCGGGCGGCGGCGCACTCCACATCGAGGATCCCGATGATGAGATGCTCGAGGCTGATGTAGTCGTCCTGGAGGCGGTCGGCCTCCTCCTCGGCATTCTTGCTGAGGCGGGAGAGATTCGGGGATACGTAGATCTGTCCCGTGGCTGATCGCTCGTCACGGCCACCCGCTTCGGGTAGGGTGGCCAGCTCTGCCTCGAGCTTCCGCGTGAGCTGCCTCATGCCCGCCTCGCCGAGGATGCGCTCGAGTAGGCGCCGTCCGAGTCCATCCTCCTGCTCGATGATCCCCAGCAGGAGGTGCTCGGCGTCCAGGATGTTGTGGCTGTACCTCGTCACTATGTCTTGGGCCAGCAAGAGTGCGTCTCTCGCGCCCTCGGTCAGTCGCTCGGTATTCATGAACTCTCTCCCTCCTCTCCCGCGGGTGGGCCCGATGGGGAGCCCTGATCGGGCTCGACCTCTATCTCCAGACCCGCCTCCCGCAATCGGCTGCGGAGTCGCCTGATCTCATCGGTGGCGTCGCACTGCACTCGCTCGACCTCTTGCTCCATCTCCTCGCGCATGTCCTGGAGCTTCTCGAGCAGGTCGAGGATCACGCCCACTCCCGCCAGGTTGACTCCCAGCTCCTGGGTGAGTCGTTGGATTTGTTGTAGCTTCGCAATATCCGTATCGCTGTACAGCCTGAGGTTGGTGTCGGTTCTCGTGGGCGACACCAGCCCCAGCCGCTCGTACATACGGAGGGTCTGGGGGTGGCAATCCACCAGCCGGGCCGCCACGCCGATCATATAGACAGGCTCGTCGCTGTCGCGCGGCATACCAGTAACCCTCCGTTGACCCCGCGCGTACGCTACGCGTCACGCTGGAGCCCTTCCGTGGGGACGTCCGCTCTGGGGTCCTCACGAATCTCATCATCAAGCTGCTCCACGAGCTGCCGGGCCGACTTGCTCAGCTTGGCCGGCACGCTCACTCTAATCGTCACTAGCTGGTCGCCCGTGCCCGAGCTGTTCAGGTGCGGGACGCCCATGCCGCGCAGCCTCAGCACGCGGCCGCTCTGGGTGCCCGCAGGCACCTTGAGTTTGGCGCGTCCGTCCTTGGTGGGCACGCTGATCTCCGCGCCAAGGCAGGCCTCGCTGAAGCTCACGGGGACCTCGCACGTAAGGTCGTCGTCCTTGCGCCCAAAGAAGGGATGGCTCCCAACTCGGGCGATGAGGATCAGGTCACCGCGCGGGCCGCCGTGCACGCCGGCCATGCCCTCGCCACGGACGCGGATGCGCGAGCCGTCGCGCACGCCGGCGGGGATCTTCACTGACACTCGCCGGGAGCGGTGTTGTGTGCCCGACCCTCGGCAAGCCTCGCACCGGGTATCGGGTATCTGGCCCGACCCGCGGCATTCGGAGCAGGCGGCCATGCCCAGCACCGAGCGCTGGGCCCGGTCCGCTCCGGTGCCGCCGCAGGCGGGGCAGGCCCGGTAGCTGTAACCCTGACCCGAACAATCCTCACACGGCTCGTCGAGCTCGATGCGCAGGCTCTCCTCGGTGCCGAAGACCGCGTCGGCGAAATCGACGCTGACCTCCTGCTC
>WJIW01000576.1 GCA_014730065.1 Armatimonadia bacterium
GCCCCTACCCGTCTACAACGCGAGTATCGATGGCCGCCTGGGCGTTACCCTGAACTTTGCCCGGGTCCACCGTACCCGGCGGGGGTACGGCTATTGCTGCGTACCCGACCCCGGTGAGGGCGACCCCGCGCCCGAGGACGATGGCATCTGGGTCATGGACCTGGACTCGGGCGACCACGAGCTGGTCATCACCCTCGCCCAGATGGCCGCTCACCAGGCCGACGAGCGCATGGAGGGCGCGGAGCACTGGTTCAACCATCTGCTCTGGAACGAGGACGCCAGCCGGTTCATCTTCCTCCATCGCTGGTCCCAACCGGGCAAGGGTTGGTACACGCGTCTCTACACCGCCGATCCCAAGGGAGAGAACATCCACCTGCTGGCCGACGAGGGCATGGTGTCTCACTTCGACTGGCGGGGGTCGGACAAGGTCATCGCGTGGTCGCGGTACAAGGGGCGCGATGAGTACCACCTCTTCGGCGATGGCGTTGGATCGGTGGAGATCATAGGTGGCGATGTCTTCGATGTGGACGGCCACTGCTCGTACGACCCCACCGACGAGTGGATCCTCACCGACACCTACCCCGATGCGACCCAGCACCGCACCCTGATCCTCTACGACACCCGCTCCGGTCAGAGGTACGACATCGGCCGGTTCTATGCCCCGCCCGAGTACGGGGGCGAGCTTCGGTGTGACCTCCATCCCCGCTGGAGCCGGGATAGCCGCAAGGTGTGCATCGACTCGCTCCACGAGGACGGCCGGCAGATGTGGGTCGTGGACGTATCACCGGTGGTCGATGGGTGAGGGCTAGTCGGTCGCGGTCTCGGCGACCTCGGATGCCTGGGCGGGGTTCGGCGCCTGCCCGCGGCCGAAGGCTAGGTAGATGAGGAAGGCGGTCAGGAGGCAGACGCCCTCGGCCACCAGGGTCCATAGCCGGCTGGCCACGGCCAGAATCCCGGCCAGGGCTCCGACGGGCCCATCCAACAGGAGCACCAGAATCCCCTCGCGGATGCCCAGACCGGCGGGCATCACCAGCAAGATCATAGACATGACCCAGGCGAAGGCGTAGCTGGCGGCGATGAGCACCGCTTGCGATGCCGGCACCTGGGCGACCGAGGCCACATAGGGGTAGAAGCTGCCCGCCAGCAGCGACCAGGCGATCAGCCACCATCCGAGCACTGCAAGCTGGTCCCGGAAGCTGATGCGGCATTCGCCCACATCCTCGCGCAGCAGCCTGCCCATTCGACTCACGAGCCACTGGAAAACCTTGGGGTGGAGAGCGGCCAGCAGGGGGATCACCAGAAGGCAGGCCCAGGCATAGGCCCGGAGCTTGGGATCGGACATGGCCTGGAAGGGGATGGTGATGGCGAAGATCAGAAGGCCGAGGAGGATGGTACAGATGGCCTCCAGTCCCATGCTGGCGATGGTCACCGACGCCGGGACCCCGTAGGGCTTGAAGGCCGCTGAGCGGCTGACGGGGAGCAGCGCCTTGCCCACAGGCCCCGGAACGTAGCGAACGAGGTTCGTCCACGCGAACCCGTACACCGCCGCGTGCCAGGGGACCTTGCCGCCGCCTAGCGCCACGAAGCCCCGGTACCAGGCGAGCCCCAAGGCATAGTAGGCCGCAGCCTGGAGGAGTATGGAGAGGATCATGAGGGGCCAGTGGATGCTGACCTCGATCGCCTCGGCCCGCACCCGCACCCAGCTCGCATGGAGCTGAAGGCCCAGGAACACCACCAGAGCGGCCCCGATGGCCACCTTCAGGACGGTGAACAGGACCCGCTGCCACAGGGGACGCACCCGGACTTCGCCGTCTGACTTGTCCGGCTTGCTGGTCGTCTCAGGGGTGTCCGGAACCTCGGATCGCTCGGCCGATTCCAACGCCTCCCCGGGCCCGCCCGTCGGCCCGGCCACAGCCTACTCCATGTCCATGAGAGCGTCTAGAAGGTCGGTGTAGGAGTTGATGGGACCGCCGCCCAGGGCCGGGTCGTGGGATAACGCGCCGTTGGGGCCGTAGAGCTGGTTCACCATGCCATAGAGCGCATTCAGGTCCCCTGCCCGCAGGGCGCCCTGAAGCTCCGAGGTATCGCCCCCACCGAACGTACCGAGCATGTCCGCCAGCAGTGAGAGGGAGGCACCCGTGCCCAGCATGTCGGAGCCCATCATCGGCGGCCCGCCCATGCCTCCGCCGTAGCCGGCATACCCTCCATAGGCGCCGTACCCGCCATAGCCGGGTGCGAGCTGGCTGGGACCATAGGAGGCACCGTATCCTCCGCCCTGAGCCAGCGGTGCCAGGGCCCCGCTCAGGTCCGGCTGGCCGCCCGTCATATGGCTGGCTAGGTCATCGGAGAGTCCGTTGACGGCATTGGGGTCGCTCGCGGCGAGGCCGGCTAAGAGGTCGGGGTCGTTCCCGATCCGCTGGAGCAGGAAGTCGACCTCCTGCTGGCTAACGCCCTCCATGCCCATCTGGCCCAACATGCCCTGAAGCAGGCCCGGCGTGCTACCGATCTCGCCTAAGATCCCCTCGAGCCGGCCGGGGTCGGCCAGAAGTGAGTCCAGGGCGCCCGCGAGCATCTCATCGGTCATGCCGTTGGCCGCGGCGCCGCCCATGCCGCTGGCGCGCATGCGGTCCAGGGCCTCGGCCCGGAGCTGCGGGTTGCTCCGAACCATGCGCATGACGTTGAGCAGGACGTCCGGGTTGTCACCCAGGCCCCGCATCAGGGGAGCTTGGCTCTGCGCTCGCTGGCCGGCGATGTACTGCCGGGCGAGCTGCTGGCTCGGCGTCGTCGCCATGGGCTGGCCGCTGGGGGCCGGTGGTCTGCCGCTCTGGGGCACAACGATTCCCAAGCCGCCCGCCGCTTGGGCCCTCGTGATGTGGCTGTCTCCGTCCAGAATCTGGCCCTCGCGAGCCGTCACCGTCTCGGCCGCTGCGCCACGCCCCGCCAGGATTCCGGCGCCGGCGCCGACGAGAATAGCCAGAAGGGGTATCAGCAAGAGTGATCTATGCCAGGTCATCGAGCTCTCCCTTCGCCCTCAGGAGGGGGCGCCACGAACGAGACTGGTACACTCCACCGTACTGAAGTATACCCCCGCCGCTGGCCCGTCCAAACCCGGTTCTGGAGCCGGCTCAGCGGCAATCCGCCCCGAGGTCCGGTCGCCCAGAATCATCTCAGCCCAAGTGGCCCTCTAGGGCATACAACCCTTGCGACCAGCGTCGCCCAGGGAGGCGGTTTGGATGATCGACGCGCGAACGGCAGTCCACAGGCGGGCCACGAGCTGGGCCTATCTGGCTTGCGCTCTTCTGGTGGGCACACTCCTGCTCCACGCGGGATGTGGTGGCGGGTCCCCATCGAGTCCCTCCGGCAGCACATCGGGCGGAACCCTGGAGGGCGTGGTGGTGGACGCCGGCGACTCGAGCCAGCCCATCGCCGACGCCTACGTGTACGTCCCCGCGGGCACGGCGCGAGCCGCCCAGGCGGGCGGCACGGGCAACCTGGCCGAGGCGACGACCGACGCTAGTGGGCGATACGTGCTCCAGGGACTGCCCCCGGGCGAGCACACCGTCTTCGTCGACGCCGGCGACGCCTCGTACGTCGATACCAGCTTCCCGGTGGGGATCTTCGACGGCCTGGATGACGACGTGCGCGTGCCCCTGGTCAAGTCCGAGCTGGACGCCCTCCTCGATACCCTCGCCGTGGACCCCTGGGACTTCCAGGCCCTGCCCGGCGATGAGGTGGAGTGCTTCGCCACGGTCATCGACAAGGAAGGCCGCCTCCGGGTCCTCGCGCCCGTCTGGACGGTTACCGGAGGCGTGGGGACCATATCCGATGACGGCATCTTCAAAGCCACCGAGGCGGGCACGGGCAAGATCATCGCCACCATCGGCGGCCGCTCGGCGAGCACCAATGTGGAAGTCGTCGATGTGGCCCAGTATGAATGGGTCTGGCTGGACGTGCCCTTCCGGGCCATGGCCGTGGGTGACTGGCTCTGGGCCGATGCCGCCGCGGTCCTGGGCGATGAGCCCCAGCCCGGCGAGACTATCGAGTGGTCCACCGATCCCCCGGGCATTCTCAACCTCTCCGAGAGCAGCACGGTCACCGATGAGGAGGGCTTCACCTTCGTGGAGTTCGAGGCCATCGCCGCCGGCCGGGTCACCCTGAAGGCCTCCTTGGGCCAGAGTGCGGCGACTCAGACCCTGGTGGTCACCGAGGAGCCGGCCCTCCAGGTATGGGTCGATGTGGTGCCTCACAGC
>WJIW01000577.1 GCA_014730065.1 Armatimonadia bacterium
GCGGATCCCGCTTGCACTAGGAGCGGCGCCTCGTCGCGGCCCGACAGGCTGACGAGGACGTCGCCGCCCACCGGCTGCCCACCCACGGCAAGGCCCGTGTCGCAGTGGATCCGCACGCGCTCGACCCGGGAATGGAGCAGCACGCGCAGCTCGGAAGGTACGGGGATCCCCGGCCCGCCGACTCCGAGGTCGGCGAAGGCCGGGGGAAGGCTCATCATGATCAGCGGCAACACCGCCGCGAAGGTCCAGCTCGCGCGCAAAGCAGCGCCCCCCGGTTAGGGCGCCGAGGGGGCTCCCCGACGCCTCGGGATGTCGGCGCGCCCCGGCCGAGCCTACGGTGCTGTGACCACCGTGGGGCGCGCTACCTCTATAACGTTGCCCCGGGTCCCATCGTTCTGAAGAGATTCGGTTTCGAGGATGATGAGCGAATGGACCCGCTCCGGATCGAGGACCCCGTTGTAGGTATCGGGCTTGTCGGCGTCGGGCTCGAAGAAGCTGGCGTTGAGCACGAAGGTCTGCCACTCGTTGGTGAGCTGGGGCTCGGCCATCTGAATATACTGCCCACCCGTGTCCTCCATGACCATCACGGCCAGGGTGCACGGCCACTCGCTACGGGCGTCGAACTGGATCGCCGTCCAGTCGGTCTGGGCGCCGAACATGGCCAGTGATGCCAGCAGGCCGTTGGCTCCGCTGGCGCCCGTGCTGTTGACCTGGGCGACCCAGGGCCGGACCTCGTCGCCGGGGCGCACATCGAACACGCCCGATCCGGCGGGCATCCAGCCCACGGAGCTGAAGCCGAAGGCGCCGAAGGCCAGGCCGCCCGTCACCTCGATGGGAGCCTCCCGGATGGGCTCGGCGTAGATCTTGAAGTCGTCGATGTAGAGGGTCTCGATGCGGCGTCCCGAGCCCAAGCCCGGCAGGGTGCCCACATCGACCAGGGCCATCATTGTGATCTGGTCGGCGTCGAGCTGATCATTCTCGTCTACGGAGTCGTCCTCTCCGAGCATGAAGCCCCGGATGTCGAAGACGATGGGCTGCCAGCGGCCCGCGGGGAGGGCGGCGAAGGCGATGTAGAAGCTACCATCGGCCTCGGCGCAGATCAACGCCAGCCGGCCATCGCTGGGGGTGCGGGCCCAGAAGGAGACCCCGTGGACGGGCTGGGGCGGCTCGGCGATGAGGACTCCGGCGGGCAGGTCATTCTCGCCCACGAGGGGCGCCCCCGAGAGGTCGATCTCCAGGCATCCCTCGCCCTCCTTGGCGGCGGCTGCGCCTGTGGAGGTGCGGAGCTGGACTCCTTCTCCGGGCAGGAGCTGGCCCGTGTCCGTGTCCAGGCTCCACTCGACGGAGGCCGCGGGTGCGGGCTCCGTGGGCGCCACTCCGGTGGCGGGGCAGACGTCCAGGCCCGTGGGGAGCTCGGCGCCGGTTAGGGGGCAGGTGGCTTCTTGTGCCGTCGCCGCGGCGGCGAGAGTCAGGGCGGCGGCCAGACCGAAAACGAGGAGGGCAAGCCTCATCGCGATCATCTCCAATGGCGGGAGCGAAGGGCGCGCTATCGCTCCAGGATGACGGGTATACGCATGGGGCTCGCCTTCGGATTTGGCTCAGTGGTCCAGCAACTGGGAGACGGCGGAGTCGCGCAGCTCCTCGAAGACGTGGTCCGAGGTCAGGCGGTGGGTGATGGGGGTGATGGAGACGTAGCCGGCGCGGGTCGCGCCCACATCGGTATCCAAGGGGTTATCCGCGTCGGAGGCGGGGCCGTAGACCCAGTAGTTCTGGCTGCCGTCCTCGCCGGGCTCGATGCGCACCTCGGGCCCGTAGCCTCTTCGACCCTGGGGCACGACTCGGGCCCCCGCCAGCTCCTCGGGCGCTAGGGGCGGCACGTTCAGGTTCAGGATGATGTCCTCGGGCATCCGGAAGCCGTTCATGCACGCCCGGACCAGGCTGGCTGCCACCCGTGCGGAGGCGTCGAACCGGGTGGGCGAGCCGTCGACGGGCCGTAGAGCGGACAGGGCCGCCGCGGGCACGCCGCTGATCCGGGCCTCGAGGGCCGCGCCGACGGTCCCCGAGTGGAGCACGTCCTCGCCCATGTTCGGGCCATCGTTGATGCCCGAGATGCAGAGATCCACCGGCATCTCGGCGAGGGCGTAGATGCCGACGGCGGCACAGTCGGCGGGCGTGCCCCCACAGGCGAAGACGGGTACCCCGTCCCACGCAGGCCGGCGCTCCACGGGAAGCGAGCGGTGGAGGGTGATGGCGAGCCCCGAAGCACTGCGCTGACGGTGCGGCGCGACCACCGTCAGGTCGCACAGGGGCCGCAGCTCCTCCATCAGGGCCCTCAGCCCCGGAGCGTCGACGCCATCGTCGTTGGTTAGCAGTACATGCATTCGGTCTACACTTCCCGGGCGGCCGAGGGGCGGAAGTCGTCCACGGTCGGCACCAGCTCCACCACGCCCATCCGTGCCTCGGTTTTCAGAGTGTACAGGATGTCCACGGTCATGCCCGGCTGGATCTCGTGCTGGCGCTCGCCCTTGCGCCAAGCCACCGCTCTGAGGCTGCGGCCGCCGCCGGTCAGTCCGATTCGCAGATGGCGCGACTCCCGGCCAAAGGCGCTCACCCACTCCACCGCCAGTCCCCGGGTCATGAACCGGGGCCGGGGGTTGCCCGCACCGAAGGGTGCCAGGAGCTGCATCTCGCTGCACAACTGATGGGTCATGCCCTCGGCGGGCAGCTCCTCGTCGTACTTGTGAACGGGAGCCAGGTCGGCGGGGCTGATGTGCTGGAGGGCGTACTCGTTGAGGCGGGCCCGGAACTCGCCGATGCGGTCGCGGTCCAGGGTGACACCGGCGGCCATGGCGTGGCCGCCGCCCTTAATGAGGCAGTCGCGTACGGCATCCAGGGCCCGGGCCAGGTCGAACTCGTCGACCGAGCGGGCCGACCCCACGGCACAGCGCTCGTCGATGCACAGCACGAAGGTCGGTCGCCCATACCGCTCCCGGATCCGGCCGGAGACCAAGCCCGCGACCCCCCGATGCCAGCCGTGGCCCGCCAGCACCAGCACGGGGTCGCGCTCGAGAAGATCCTCGTCCTCGGCCAGCCGCAGGTAGGCTTGCTTGAGCATGGTGGCCTCCACGCCCTGGCGCTCGGAGTTGGTCTCATCCAGGTACTTGGCGATGGCGTCGGCTCGAGAGCGGGAGCCGGTCATGAGCAGCTCCAAGGCCTCCTTGGCGTCATCCAGCCGGCCCGCGGCATTCATGCGGGGCGCGATCATGAAGCCCACGTGGTAGGCCTCCAGGGGGCGGTCTTCCAGCTTCAGTTTCCTCAGCAGCGCTCGTAGGCCCACCTTCTGGGTGCGTCGGAGCTGCTGGAGCCCGAAGGTCGTGAGTACTCGGTTCTCGCCGATCAAGGGCACCACGTCGGCGACGGTACCCAGGGCCACCAGATCCAGGTAGGCCCGCTGGAACTTTGAGGGTGCGATCCCGAGGGATTCGCTCAGCGCCTGCCCCAGCTTGAAGGCCACCCCGACCCCGGCGAGCTGTTTGAAGGGATAGGGGCATCCGGGGAGCTTTGGGTCTAGGACCGCTACGGCAGGGGGGGTGTCCTCACCCGGCTCGTGGTGGTCGGTTATGATCAGGTCGATGCCTTGGTCGGCCAGAAGCTGCGCTACATCGTGGGAGCGGATCCCGCAATCACAGGAGACCACAAGCGTCGCCCCGGCCTGGGCCGCCACCCGGGCCACGTCCTCGTGGAGGCCATATCCCTCCTCCAGCCGGTGGGGAATATGGGTGCGCACCGAAGCCCCGAGGCACGACAGGCTGCGGGCGAGGAGGGCCGTGGAGGCGAGCCCGTCCACATCGAAGTCTCCGTGAATGAGGATCGTCTCGCCATCGTCCAGGGCCTTCCGAAGGCGGGCCACGGCGGCCTCCATGCCGCCCATGAGGCTGGGGTCGTGGAGGTCGTCCAGGCTGGGGCGGAGGAACCGCTCGGCCTCGGCGGGGTCCACGATGCCCCGGCGGGCGAGGATCGAGGCCGTCGCCGGCTCGATCTCCAGGCTCGACAACAGCTCGTCGGTGAAGCTGGATTCGGCGTGAAGAGCGACCCACCGGCTGCGGGGCGGGGCGGGGGCTTCGAGCATGGCGTCTCCCTCGCGGCGGGGCCTGTCCGTCCACCGGCCCCCTGGCATCGTCAGCTATCATACTACGGCTCGCAAGCCTCCGGCCCTCCTCGGGGCCGGGCGCAGGTGCTCCCCGCCATCGCTGCGAATGGGCCGCCAGATCGATCGGAGCGATGTCGCGCATGACCTCCCCGGACCCCAGTGCCCAGCCGGTTCTCGTCGCCGAAGGCGTGAGTAAGTCGTACGGCGGCGTGCGCGCCCTGCTCGGCGTGGATTTCGCAGCCGCGTCGGGGGAGATCCATGCCCTGGTCGGCGAGAACGGCGCGGGCAAGTCCACCCTCATGAAGATCCTGGCAGGGAACGTAGTCGCCGACGCCGGCACCATGGAGCTGGAGGGCCGCCGGGTGCGCTTCAGCCATCCCAGAGACGCCCAGGACGCGGGCATCTCCATCGTCCACCAGGAGCTATCCCTCGCCCCGAACATGACCATCGCCGAGAACATCTTCGTCGGCCGGGAGCCCACCATCCCCGTGATCGGCTTCGTGGACCGCCGGGAGCTGGGTCGCCGCACCGAGGAGGTACTGGCTGAGCTGGAGCTGGACCTGGACCCATGGACGCCCGTCGGCGACGTCGACGTGGCCATGCAGCAGATGGTCGAGATCGCTCGGGCCATCTCCTTCGACTGCAAGGTGCTCATCCTCGATGAGCCCACCAGCGCCCTGGCCGATCAGGAGATCGAGGCCCTCTTCGCCGTCCTCCGCCGCCTGCGCGACCGGGGCGTGGCGATCATCTACATCTCGCACAAGCTCAAGGAGGTCTTCGCCCTCGCCGACCGGGTCACGGTACTGCGCGATGGCGAGTGGGTCGGCTCCGAGCCGATCGCGGAGACCGATCCCGACCAAGTGGTGGGCATGATGGTCGGCCGCCAGCTCGATCAGCTCTTCCCCGAGAAGGCGGGGCAGCGAGCCGCCGATCCCATCCTGCGGGTCGAGGGCCTCACCCGGCGTGGCGTCTTCGAGGACGTCACCCTGGATCTTCATACCGGCGAGATCGTCGGGCTGGCGGGACTGGTGGGTGCGGGCCGGACCGAGGTGGCCCGGGCGCTGTTCGGTGCCGACCCCATCACGTCGGGCCAGGTCACACTGGAGGGTAAGCGCATCCAGATCGACAGCCCCCAGCGCGCCATCGACTATGGCGTCCTGTACCTTCCCGAGGACCGGAAGCTCCACGGCCTGTTCCTGGACATGGCCGTCCGGGCGAACGTGGTCGCCGCCACCCTGGACGACCACAGCAAGGCGGGCTTCATGCTTCCCTCAGCCCAGAGCGAGACTACGGCGCAGATGGTCGATCGGCTGGGCATCCGAATCGGGTCCATCGCCGATCCCGTCTCCAGCCTCTCGGGGGGCAACCAACAGAAGGTGCTGTTCGCCAAGTGGCTGGCGGCGACGGTGAAGGTGTTTCTGGTGGACGAGCCCACCCGGGGCATCGACGTAGGCGCCAAAGCCGAAGTCCATGCCCTGCTGCGTGAGCTAGCCGATCAGGGGGTCGCCATCCTACTCATCTCCTCGGAGCTGCCCGAGGTGATCGGCGCATCGGATCGGGTCTTGGTCATGCACGAGGGCGCCATCGCCGGCGAGGTGGCAGGGGAGGCCATGACCGAGGAGAACATCATGCGACTGGCCACGGGCCAGACGAGAGGAACCCACTCCCATGCCGGAGGAGCTTGAGTCAAGGGAGAAGCCCGGCGCGGGCGAGTCCCCGCGGAGCCCCTGGGGCTCCATGCTGCAGACCGTCCTCAAGCAGCGTGAGCTGATCACGGTGGCCATCATCATCGTGGTGGCCTTCACCTTCCACCTGCTGACCATGTCCTCGGAGGAGGGCAAGTGGCCCTCGGTCTTCGTCCAGACCACGAACCTGAAGTCCATGCTCGCCCCCCTCGCCCTCAACGTGGTCGTGGCGGTGGGGATGCTGCTGGTCCTGGTGTGTGGCGGATTCGATCTGTCCGTGGGATCGGTGGTCGCGCTGGCGGGCCTGGTGGCGGGGCTGACCGTCAAGGCCACGGGCGGGAACATGCTTTTGACCTTCGGCGCGGGCATCGGCGTGGGCGTCGTCGTGGGGATCATCAACGGCATCGTGGTGACCCAGTTCGGGGTGAATCCGCTCATTGCTACCCTGGGCATGATGAGCGCGGCCCGGGGACTGGCCTTGGCGTATGTACAGAAGTACGGCGTCGTCACCGGCTTCCCCGAGAACTTCACCGACTTCTCGTGGGATACGGTCTTCTGGATCAAGGGCGGGTTCATCATCCTCACCGCCGTGCTCATCGCCGTGGCCGGGGACATCCTGCTACGCAATAGCCGGTGGCTCCGGCAGATCTACTACATCGGCGGGAACGAGGATGCGGCGAGACTTTCGGGCATCAATGTGCGCTTCGTGCGAGCATCCACGTACGTGGTATGCGGGGCACTGGCGGCGCTGGTCGGGGTGTTCTACGCCTCTCGGTACTCCGAGGCCTCGGCCGAGGCGGGGGTGGGCCTGGAGCTGCAGGTGATCGCCGCGTGCGTGATCGGTGGCGCGAGCTTGGCGGGCGGGCAGGGAACGGTGCTAGGCGCCGTGCTGGGCTGCGCGCTGATGGCGATCATCAGCAACGGACTCCAGACGTGGGGCGTCAAGCCGGC
Organism: Armatimonadia bacterium; assembly: GCA_014730065.1. Taxonomy (GTDB): domain Bacteria; phylum Armatimonadota; class Zipacnadia; order UBA1398; family UBA1398; genus UBA1398. The sequence continues at coordinate 6,787 of WJIW01000577.1, forward strand.
TTGGCAGGACGTGGCCCTGGGCGTGGTCCTCATCTTCGCCGTGACCATCGACATGTTCATCGCCCGGCGACGCTCGGCAAGGTGACCGAAGGCCGCAGGCCGTATACCCACACCCAGCGAACTGGCTCAACAATGCACCGGACGGACGGTGCGGGAGGATGCGACGCGACATGAACAGGTCGACCTTGAGAACGATTGCACTGGCCACCATCGGCGCGCTGCTGCTTGCCATCATGCTGCTTGCGGGCTGCCCCGAGAAGCCGTCAGCCAGCTCCGGCGGCGGGGGCGGCGGAGCCGCCACGAGCGCCGGCGACTCGGGCGGCGAGGAGACGTACAAGGTCGCCATCTCCAGCCGGCCGGGCCAGTGGAACCTGGACGAGCGCGTCCGAGGCTATGAGGAGTACTTCGCCGAAGAGACGCCACAGATCGAGGTCGTCGAGGTCTTCGATGACGAGACACTGGCCAACAAGGGCGAGGAGAAGGCGTCGGCGGTTCTCTCCAAGCACCCCGATCTGGACGGCTTCGCGGGGGTCAACGCCGTCAGCGGCCTGGGCATCGCCGCCGCCCTCAAGAACGCCGACATGGTGGGCGACGTCAACGTCGTGGCTATGGATGGCGACGAGGGCATCCTCAACCTGATCGAGGAGGGCGTCATCGACGCCTCGGTCGCCCAGCGCCAGTACTGGATGTCCTGGCTTGGTGTCGGCTACCTGTACGGCCTGAAGCATGGCGTCTACACCGCCCCCGATGGCGACGGACAGGACGAAGAGGGCGAGATCCCCGAGGTCATCGATACCACCACCGTCGAGGTGAATGAGGACAACCTGGACCAGTTCCGGACCCCCAGCCAGGGCGCCAAGGAGTCCATGCCCGAGGAGTTCGAGGAGGTCGTGGAGCACGCGGCGACTCAGGAAGCGCAGCCCGATCCCAGCGAGACGTACGTCTTCATCGGGATCTCCACCGGCGCCGAGTACTGGCGCGCGGCCGAGGCGGGGCTCATCGATGCCTGCGAGGCTCTGGGCGTCACACCCGACTTCCGAGGACCCACCACCCAGGACGCCCAGGAGCAGGCCGACGTCATGGCCACGGTGGTTGGCATGAGGCCCGCGGGCATCCTCATCTCGCCGGGCCGCCCGGAGACCCTGACCCCCTACATCAACGACGCCATGGAGCAGGGCATCCCCGTCATCTGCCTCGACACCGACGCGCCCAACAGCGACCGGATCGCGTACTTCGGTACCGACAACTACGAGGCCGGCCGCACCGGCGCCGAGACCCTGGCGCGGCTGATCCTGGAGGGTGAGGAATAGGGTCCATCCGCACCCCTCCGGTCCCGCCGGGTAGCACGGGGCGTTCCCGCCCCGTGCGCTTCGCGCGACTGCTCCGGAACCCCCTGTAGTCCCCCTCGGGTTGAAGGGGGACGGACTGCTCTCGTCCCCGCGCCCAGCGGCCAGAGATGGAAC
>WJIW01000578.1 GCA_014730065.1 Armatimonadia bacterium
GGCGGCCGGTTCCACTAACGCCCGCCGAGGCCGAGTCCATCCTGCAGTCCATCGGCGATGAGCCGATGAAGATCAAGCCCAAGTTCGAGCGCGGCGATACGGTGATGGTGCTAACGGAGCCCTTCACCGAGTTCCACGGCAAAGTCGAAGAGGTCTATCCATCGCGGGAGAAGCTCCGGGTTCGGATCGAGATCTTCGGACGCGAGACCCCGGTGGAGCTGGATTACGCGCAAGTCGAGAAGCTCTAGCAAGTCGGATCGTGGCCCTCCTCCGGGCGGGCCACGTGCGGTGTACGGGCCCAGCGCCCGACCCGACACGCTCGCACCCCGGTGGGCCGAGGTAGCCCTCGCGGGGGAGTGAAGGGAGCACGTAGGTTGAAGAAGGTAATGGCACTCATCAAGCTCCAGTTGCCGGCGGGACAGGCCACGCCGGCGCCGCCCGTGGGGCCGGTCCTCGGCCAGCACGGCGTCAACATGATGGAGTTCATCAAGGCCTACAACGAGAAGACGGCCGATCGCATGGGCGAGATCGTGCCCGTGGAGATCACCGTGTTCCAGGACCGCTCCTTCACCTTCATCACGAAGGTGGCCCCGGCATCCGCCCTCGTCAAGCAGGCTGCGAAGCTCGATAAGGGCTCCGGTATGGGTCGTAAGGAGATCGTCGGCCGCATCACTCGAGATCAACTTCGGGAGATCGCCGAGAAGAAGCTCCCCGACCTCAATACCGACGATGTGGAGATGGCCATGCGAACCCTCCAAGGCACCGCCCGCAACATGGGCGTCGTCGTGGTGGACTAGCACCGAGACCAGGGAAGGGGAGCGAGTACAGCGATGGCAAAGAAGCACTCCAAGCGGTTCCGCGAGCTGCTGGACAAGATCGACAAGACTCACTACTACACCGTGGACGAGGCACTCGAGCTGCTGAAGTCCATGGACACCGCCGACTTCGACGAGACCCTGGACCTGAACATGCGCCTGGGCGTCGACCCGCGTAAGGCCGAGGAGAACATCCGGGGTACCATCGTGCTGCCCCACGGCCTGGGCAAGTCGGTCAAGGTGGCAGTCTTCGCCAAGGGCGAAGCGGCAACCGAGGCTCAGGAAGCGGGCGCCGATCGCGTCGGCGATGACGACCTGATCGAGGACATTCAGAACGGCTGGGCCGACTTCGACGTCCTCGTGGCCCATGTGGACATGATGAAGGACGTAGGCAAGCTGGGACGCACCCTCGGGCCCCGAATGCCCAACAAGAAGTCGGGCACCGCGACCGAGGACGTGGGCGACGCCGTCAAGGAGCTCAAGGCAGGTAAGGTCGAGTACCGGGTCGACCGCCAGTCGAACATGAGCGTTCCGCTGGGCAAGATGAGCTTCGAGAAGGAGAAGCTCCTGGAGAACTTCCAGGCCCTGGTGGCCGCCGTCCTCGCTGCCAAGCCGGCCAGCCTCAAGGGAGTTTACATTCGCCAGATCTACCTCGCCTCGACCATGAGCCCGGGGCTCAAGGTCGATGTGGCGAGCGCCAGGGAATCCGCCGGTGCGCGAGTAGCCGCGTAGCCCGTAACTAACAACTGAGAAGGGTCGTGGCGCTGCCGCCGCGGCCCACCGGCCAGAGACAGCGGGGGGCCGAGAGGCCTTAATCATCCCGCCGAGGACGGTGCAACCCGATGATGTCATCGCGGGAGCCCGCCCTTGGGCTCCCGCGTTTCGCTTCGAGGGCACGCACGTTCGGCCATGACCGAATGCCGACGGCCGGTACAGATCGCCAAGCAGGGCAGGGGGTGAGTGAATGCCGACCGCCGAGAAAGTGAAAGCCGTAGAGGAGATGCACGCCCTCCTCGAGGAGCGGGGCACGCTGCTTCTGGTGGGGTATCGTGGCCTGTCCGTAGAGGACATGCAGACCCTGAGGAGCCAGCTCCAGGAGCCGGGCGCGACCATGCGGGTGATCAAGAACACCCTATTCCGCCTGGCCGCCAAGGGCACCGCGTGTGAGCCCGTTGCCGACATGCTCGATGGCCCATGTGCCATCGTATACGACGGCGAGGCTCCCGCAGCGGCCAAAGCGTTGACCGAGTTCCAGAAGAAGAAAGCCGCCCTGCTGATCCATGGAGGAGTCCTGGAGGGCGAGGCCCTGGATAGCGATGGCGTCGAGGCCCTGTCGAAGGTGCCGACGCGCGAGGAGCTTATGTCCGGCCTGGTAGCCGGATTGCAGGGACCCATCTCCGGGCTGGTGCATGCTTTGGACGGGATCACGTCCAAGCTCGTATACGCCCTGGAGGAGATCAAGACCCAGAAGGAAGAGGCCGCCTAGATCGGCCCGCCGCATAACGCGAACAAGGAGAGATTCGGCATGGACAAAGACCAGATTCTCGAAGCGATAGATGGCATGAGCGTCATGGAGCTCCACGAGCTGGTGGAGGCTCTGAAGGAGAAGTACAACGTGACCGCCGCGGCGCCGATGATGGCCATGGCGGGGGCTCCCGCCGCCGGCGGCGATGGCGACGGCGCGCCCGAGAAGAGCACGTACGACGTCATCATCAACGAGGCCGGTCAGCAGAAGATCCAGGTCATCAAGGCCCTCAAGGAGGCCATCGGCGTGGGTCTGAAGGAGGCCAAGGAGCTCGTCGACGCCGCCCCCAAGGCGGTCAAGGAAGATTGCGAAGAGGAAGAGGCCAACAAGATCAAAGAGGCCCTCGAGGGCGTCGGCGCGACGGTGGAGCTCAAGTAGCACGCCCAGCTCATCCCGGAATGGGAGCCGCCCCACAAGCTGGGGCGGCTCTCTTCGCGTACGGGTCGTGGCAGGATGCCCCGGGTCTGAGGCGGAATGTTCTCGGCGAGCTGTCGACGGGAGGTCACCGCTCTGGATCTGCCACGCCCACCGGACCAACTCCACGGGGCACCCCCCCGCCGGGCGAAGAACTCGCTGATCGTCTTGATCGTCGTGGTTCTCGCCGGCGTCTGCATCTGCGTCTGTGGCGGACTGGTCGGCCTGGTGGGCATGGCCTTCGACCGCACCGCTGAGCGTAGCCAGGCGCGGTCCATCGATCCATGGCTGGACGCCATCCGAGCGGGTGATTTCGAGTCGGCGGCGGACATGGCCGGCGCAGGCGTGTCGAGCGACGACATCGAGGGGGCCTTCGACCGAGAGATCGGACTGCCTCTGGCCGCCTATGAGGCCCAGGCCGTGCCGCCGGTGAAGGTCTCGGTGAACAGCCTGGACCATAGCCAGACCCACGAGATCGCTTACGAGCTGGTGGGCTCCCGCTCGACCCGTACCGTGTGGGTCCGGGTGGAGTGGCCCGACTACTCGGGCGCACAGATGATCGCCGTCCCGGAATGGGGTCTGGAGCCGACGGGCCCGACCGAGTACGATGAGCCCGACGATGGCTACGATCCCTGGACGGAGCCGGGGGAGGACACCCCGCAGAAGCAGACCCCCGGGGACGATGGTGGGGGCGGCCTGATGCTGCCGCCGACGGACGAATAACCGCATAGGAGTGAGACCTATCGTGAATAGAAGAGATTTCTTTGGAGTTGCCGCGGGAGCCGTGGGCGGAATGGCCGCCGCCGGCATGGCGCGGCGGGCCCGAGCCCAGGAGGAGCCCAACTGGAAGAAGGCCGTGGTAGCGGGCATGCTTCCGGGGGGGCTGGAGTGGTCGGAGCGTTTCGCGCTGGCCAGGGAATGCGGATACCACGGCATCGAGATGCCGCCCATGGATGATCACGACCTGTCCGCCGAGCTGGCCGGCCAGGCCGAGGAGGCCGGAGTCGAGCTCCACTCGGTCATCTACGGAGGCTGGGGCGCGCCGCTCTCCAGCGCCGATGCCGAGACCATCGAGAAGGGCCAGCGGTCGCTGGAGCAGGCTCTGCACCAGGCCACAGTTATCGGCGCATCGACGGTGCTGCTGGTGCCGGCGGTGGTCAACGAGAACACGCGGTATGCCCACGCGTACGACCGGTCGCAGGAGAACCTGAAGCCGCTGATCCCCGTGGCCGAGGAGCTGGGCGTCACCATCGCCATCGAGAACGTGTGGAACAACTTCCTGCTGAGTCCCATCGAGATGGCCCGGTACGTGGACGAGATGGACAGCCCGCGTGTGAAGGCGTACTTCGACTGCGGGAACATCGTGAAGTATGGCTGGCCCGAGGACTGGATCCTCACGCTGGGCGAGCGGATCGACAAGGTCCACCTCAAGGACTACAGCCGGGCCGATGGCTGGAAGATGCTCCGGGAGGGCGACGTCAACTGGCCAAAGGTGACCGATGCGCTGAAGGAGATCGGCTACGAGGGCTACTTCACGTGCGAGCTGGGTGGCGGCGACGAGGAGTACCTGAAGGACGTGTCGCAGCGGGTGGACCTGATTTTGGCGGGTGAGTAGCGGCTAGCGTCGCGTCGCGCGGTGTATGGGGCTCTGGGCGCAAACGTCCGATAATATATGTTATGTTGCGTGACGGGAGTTGGGGCCGGGCGGATAGATCCAGGCCAGACGGGGACGCCCGAAGCCACATCCCCGGGTAGCGCTGGGCCTCCGCGCCCAGTGGGTAGAACCAGGGCGGGCGGGGACGCCCGCCCCACCCGATGAATGTCCCCAGCGGATGGAACGAGGCGCCCAGCGGGCAGAACCACGCCAGGCCGGGACGCCCGCGCCTCTACCGGGGCCCCGGCGCGCACGCTGCCAGGGCTTCCGGCGAGGCCGCCCAGTAAGGCTGGAGGCCCTCCTGGGCCACGACCCGCGCCTCGTAGACCTCCAGGCTCCACGGCCCCGACGTATCCGTCACCGGCGCGCTGAGCTCCATGCGGTAGCGGCCGAAGTCCTCGAAGCCAATGAACTGCTCCACCGATGCGGCCGGATTGCCCGACGGGTCGTAGAGAACGGCCCGATGGAAGCCTTCGCCTTCGATCTCGAAGGTGAGCTTGATCTCCTCGGCGCCGGATCGCACGCTCCCATAGGCCCTGGGGTACAGGCTCTCCACGTCCTCGAGCACGGGCGCGACGAGGCAGGCCGCAGAGTCTCCGTCGCCATGGACCTGCCACGCGCGCTCACTGGACGCCGCCACGCGCAGGCGATACGTGCCCGTGTCGGGCAGCGTGGTCGCCCGGCAGTGAACGGCCTGGCGCGGGGCGTTCAGGTCGATGAGCTGCACCACCCCGCCCGATTCATCGAGCAGCTCGACCCGGCCCGGATCGGCACCCTCCAGGACGATGGCCAATTGAGCCCCGGGCTCGTGGGCGCGGATGATCATCTCCGCTTCGGTCGCCAGGGGCCGCAGGTACCACCAGGTCTGCGGATCGAGGTCCAGCTCCAGCGGATCACCGGGGAACAAGCCTCGCTCCATGCCCAGCAGCAGGAACTCGTGGGAATGAGGTGAGATGGTGGCGGCGTTGGCGGGACGGGCGAGGAGGTAGTCCACACACGTCTCCCAGGTGCGGGCCAGCACATCCAGATAGCGCGGATCGTCGGTCCGCATGGCCGTCCATGTGAACCCATTGAGGGTGCGGCAGGCGTACTCGGGATACAGGCCGAGGGTGCGCTCGGCCATTCGCTCCACAGCGGTCGCGATCCGCTCATCGCCGCACAGGTCGTACACGTGCAGCATGCCGTTCATAGCGATGCCGTTGAAGAACGCGATACGGTTGTCCCACCGGATGTCGAACTTCCCCCATGGCGTCTGCCCCTCGGCTAGGTGGGTCGCGGCCTTGACGGCGGGATCGAGGAAGCGGTCGTCACCGGTGACTTCATGCAGCCCGGTGAGCGCAAGCAGCGACCAGCCGATCTGCCTCTCGTTGCCCATCCCCCGGAGCTGATCCAGCTCGGTGGCGATCCAGTCTCCGATCAGCTCGGCGCACTCCAGGCTTCGCGCCTCGCCCGTAAGCAGGTAGTGGAGCAGAAGCCCACGCACGAACACGTGCCCGAACTCCGCTTTGGAGTTTGTATGCCCGGGGCTGTGCTTCCACTGGTACTTCTCGAAGTGGTTGATGTCGATGTCGCACTGGTGGCGGGCCTGGGCATCAGCGCTCTCCAGATACCACAGGTTGCCGGTTCGGAGGTACTGCCAGAGGAAGTTGAAGGGGACATCGTACTCCAGATTCGCGTACGCGTTCTCGCCCTTGTAGGGCCCGCCCATGTAAGCATCGCCGTAATGGCGCATCCCGGTGGGCATGCCGCGCTCCCAGCGGCGCATGGACTCCTCCTGGTGGGCTTCCCAGTACGGGATCTGGGCCAGGGCTTCGGGCCCAAGGGGCAGCAGCTCCCCCACGGCCTTGGTCCCCGCCGTCCACGCCGGATCCAGCCGGGCCAGCGGCGGGTCGAGAGCCGGGTCCTCGGGTGCGGCGTCGGTTACTGCAAGGATGATCTGGTGGGTCTTGGCCAGTCCCCCCTCCCACAGGAAGGGCTCCTCGCCGGTCCAGAGCCCGACCTCGAATCCGTCGGCGTCAACTTTCAGCATCTTCGGGTGGTTCTGCCAAAAGTACCGTACGCCCAAGGTGATCCACTGCCCGGTGGGGATCTCGCGCGCCACCCAGCCGGGGGCACGGGTGCCCTCCCCTACCCCGTCGCCGTCGCCGACAATGCGGTACTTCGTGGCCTCGAGCTGGCTCAACTCGACCCCACCGGCCCCAGTCAGGTCGGCATGGCCCGAATCGGTGCCGACTCGGGCATCGAAGGAGCCGCCCGAGGGCGCGCCCGAGAGCGTGACGCGCGCTGATCGGATGGTCAGAGGCTCCAGCTCGCGCCAGTTCATATGGGTGAGCGTTAGTGACGTCTCGATGCGGGCGGAATCGGCGAGGAAGGTCAGCCTCAGGTCATAGGTGAGCGGGGAGTCGCCGCCGCTGGCATGGACCAGGCGCCCCTCCGCCGCGACCGTGGCGCGCAGGGGGCCCTCGTCCAGCACATCCATCCGAGAGGCCGGGCCTAGGCGGTATTCGAAGGCCTCCCCGCCGAGCTCCCCTAC
>WJIW01000579.1 GCA_014730065.1 Armatimonadia bacterium
CATCACCCACGGGTACGAGGAGGCGGGGCTGACGGGCGACATCCTGGTGGAGACGGCGATCACGACCGACGAAGTGCGGCTGACGCTTGTGGACTCCGCCATCCCCTTCGACCCCCGCTCCCACAACCGCCCCGGCGCGGACGACCTTGGCAGACCCGCCCAGGAACGGCAGATCGGCGGACTCGGCGTCCACCTGGCCCTGGAGAGCGTCGACGGGTTCGAGTACGAGCACCGAGACGGCCGCAACCGCAACACCCTGATCGTGAATCGCGGGACGACCAACTGAGGGACGGATATGGCTGACCCCATACGACTGCTAGTGGTGGACGACGAGCCCGACCTGGAGCTCCTCATTACCCAGGGATTCCGCCGGGCCATCCGCGCGGGCGAGATGGAGTTCGTCTTCGCTTCCAACGGTGCCGAGGCGCTCAAGATGGTGGAGGAGGACGACTCCATCGATGTCGTCCTGACCGACATCAACATGCCCGTTATGGACGGCCTCACCTTCCTACTGAAGCTGAGCGAGGTCGAGACCGTGCTGAAGGCGGTGGTCGTCTCCGCATACGGCGACCTAACGAACATCCGCACGGCGATGAACCGCGGCGCGTTCGATTTCGTGATGAAGCCCATTGACTTCGAAGATTTGGACACTACCGTCCGGAAGACCATCGACCTGGTGCGCTCCCTGCGGCAGGCCGCCGAGGTTGAGCAGAAGTTCGAGAGCATCAAGCAAGAGCTGGAGATCGCCAAGCATATCCAGGAGTCGATCGTGCCGGCCGAGTTCCCCGCCTTCCCCAACCGCGGCGAGTTCGATCTCTTCGGCAGCATGGTCCCCGCACGCGAGGTGGGTGGCGACTTCTACGACTTCTTCCTGATCGACGACAATCGCCTGGGCTTGGTCATCGCCGACGTGGCCGACAAGGGCGTGCCCGCGGCCCTGTTCATGGCGGTCAGCCGCACCCTTATGCGGGCCACGGCCTTGATGGACGTCCCGCCGGGTCCGTGCCTGACCCAGGTGAACGACTTGCTGTCGCGCGAGAACAACAACGCGATGTTCGTAACCCTGTTCTACGCTGTGCTCGACCTCACCACGGGTGAAGTCACCTACAGCGACGGTGGCCACAACCCCCCGGGCATCCTGCGAGGCGACGGCACGGCGGAGCTGCTGGACAAGCAGGGCGGCGTGGCCGTGGGCTGGCTGCAAGGCGCGGAGTACTCCCAGACCACATTCCGGCTCGAACGGGGCGACACTCTCTTCCTGTACACCGACGGCGTCACCGAGGCGAAGAACCCGAGCCACGATCTGTTCGGCGAGCCGCGGCTGTTGGCGTCACTCGGTGAGGCGGATCGGGACTCTGCTCAGAGCGTGGTCGACCGCGTTATCGCCGACGTGCATGCCCATGCCGCCGGGGAGCCCCAGTCCGACGACATCACCATCCTCGCGACCCGATACCTGGGAAGCTAGTCCGGGGGCCATGCCATGAAGCGACTCGCGGGCCTATCGATCCGATGGAAGATACTCATCGGATTCAGCGTGCTGTGTGTGCTGGGCGGGTTGGTCTATGACTTCTGGGAGGTCCGGGCGCAACGGAGCATCGTCATGGGCCACATCCACGACCGCCTCCTCGCGGCGGCTCTGGATGTCCAGACCACCTACGGCGGCCAGTTCCATGATCGAGTTCTCGATGGGTACGTCATGGACGCGGATGAGTTCCGGGCCGCCGAGGCCAGGCTGAGCCTGGAGGCGTACCAGCACGACCTGAGCTACCTCTATACGGTGGTCATGGAGGATGACCAGCCCACCTTCGTCATAGGCAGCCTGACCCCGGAGGAGCAAGCCGCGGGTGAGCGCAACACCTTCATGGACCCGTACGACTCGGCGCCGGAGGAGCTGCGTCGGGCGTTGCTCGATGGCGAGACGGCCTACGCGAGCTACGCCGACGCCTACGGCGACTTCGACTCCATCTTCCTCCCCTTCAGCACGCCTTCGGGGCGGCGATACGTCGTGGCAGCCGATGTCGAGACGAAGGCCGTCGACGCGCAACTGGCCAGGACGCGAGTGGCATCGGCGGTCCAGACGACGCTCCTGTGGCTCGTCTGCACCGCAGGCGCCCTGCTGGCGATCCACCGGCTCGTCGGCCCCCTCTCGACCCTCAATAGCTACGCCCGTGGCCTGATGGAGCATGGCCTGCATGCGCCCCACGAGCTCCAGGAGCCCGTGCGCGAGCTGTCCGTCAAGCGAGCTGATGAGGTCGGGGTGTTGAGTCGATCCCTCCTGGAGATGAACGCGGCGCTGGCGGAGCATGTCGGCAAGCTCCAGGACGCCATGGCGATGATCGAGGAGCAGAACGAGACGCTGGAAGAGCAGGTCGCGGAGCGCACAAGGGAGCTGGCCGACAAGAACGAGGCCCTCGAGGAATCGCTGGCACGGCTCAGGGAGACCCAAGGCCAGCTACTCGTCCAGGAGCGGCTGGCGTCGCTGGGATCCCTGACGGCGGGCATCGCCCACGAGATCAAGAACCCGCTGAACTTCGTCAACAACTTCGCCAAGCTGTCCGTCGGCCTGGTCGATGAGGTCGAGGAGGAGATGGAGAAGCTGGGGGGCGATGATGCCGCCGAGGCGAAGGAGAATATCGCGGATGCTCTCGCGGATCTGCGGGTGAATGTGACCAAGATCAGCGAGCACGGCGAACGTGCGGACCGCATCGTGCGGGGGATGCTACAACACGCCCGAGGCTCGACGGGCCAGCGCATGGAGACGGACATCGGCATGCTGGTCGACGAGGGCATGAGCCTGGCTTACCACGCCATGCGCGGCCAAGACCCCACCTTCAACGTGACCTTCGATAAGCAGTTCGCCCAAGGCCTGCCGGCCATCACCGTATGCCCGGACGACCTGAACCGGGTCATCCTCAACATCGTCGCGAACGGGTGCTACGCCGTGAAGAAGCGCGCGGATGCCGAGGGTGCGGACTACTGTCCGACGGTTCAGGCCCGGACGTGGCTGGAGGACAGTCACCTCTGCATCGCCCTTCGCGACAACGGCACGGGAATGCCCGAGCATGTGAGGGCCCACATCTTCGAGCCCTTCTTCACCACAAAGCCGACGGGTGAAGGGACGGGCCTGGGACTTTCGATCAGCTACGAGATCATCACCCAAGGCCACGGCGGGCAGCTCTCGGTGACGAGTGCCGAGGGCGAGTTCACGGAGTTTCTGATCAAGCTACCGGTCGGAGCGTAGTGGCGCCGAATCCACATGTGGAGCGGGCCAGCCCGATGGTGTCCCATCCGGGCCGGCCTTCCTCCACGCGGTCATGGCCTATGGTACGGCCCCCTGCCGGTGTGCCGTCCCGGACCATGTTCGGGATCCGCCCAGCCACTCGACGCCGGAGCCGCTGTATGCGGAATAGGGTCTGAGGGGGTCATGGGGCGGGGTCCTCGTTGGGTTGCGGCGGCCTCTGCGCTTCTAGCGCCCGGGCTGACTGTCTTAAGTCGTCCACGTAGCGTTTGCTGGCCTCTTCCTCTTCCGCGAGTCGGCGCCGGTCGGCGAAGGGGTCGTACTGTGC
>WJIW01000580.1 GCA_014730065.1 Armatimonadia bacterium
CCCCACCCACAAGGCAGACGGCCCCGCCCCCTCTCGGCGGAGAGGACGGGGCCGCAGCGGCTCGATGTAGCGTGTGCAGGCGGTCGGCGGGCTTAGAGTCCGTGGAACTCCGCGGCCTCTCGGCCTTCGAGCACCTCGTCGGGTGAGGTCTGGAGCATCTCGAGCTTGCCCCAGTCGTTAGGATCGTATCCCGTGCGGGTAAGCGCCTCCGAGGCCTTCCAGCGCACCGCGGGCTCGGGATCGAAGGACTCGGCAACCACCAAGGCGTTGATCAGGTGAGCGAGGGCGTCCGATCGGTCGGCGGCCTGACCCTCGTACAAGTACCCCAGGGCCTCAGCGGCTCGCGCCCGGGCCTCCCACGAGGGATCGGCTCCCCCGCCGGCTCCCGTCATCTCATCCACATCGGCGGGGTCGCCGAGGGTGCTCACGAGTCGGCTGGTGAAGGACCTGATCCGGAAGTACCCCGCCACCTGGCAGCCCCTGGCCCGGACGCGCTCATCCAGGCTTTTCACCATGGTACCTGCGGCACGGGAGATCGCGTCGGCCCACTCCTCGGGTACCGGGTCGCGCCGCCGATCGTAGGCCAGCAGCGTGATCCCTGTGGCGGCTACATAGCGGTTGATGATCTTGTCGTCTTCCTCGAGGGCACGGGCGAAGGCCGGGAAGGTGATCATGTCGTCGATGTACATGAGCCCGGCCAGGGCTGCTTGCCGGATGTCGGGGTTCTCATCGCTGCTGGCCTCTATGAGAGCGTCGACCGTTCCGGGGGCCATGAAGCGCCCGACACCGGTAGCGGCATACTCGCGCACATACGGGTCGGGATCACTGCGCAGCGCCTCAAGTAGGGGCGGCCCCACCAAATCGGCGGCGGCGTTCTCGGAGAGGGATATGGCGTTGGCGGCCGCTCGGCGCACCTGGGCGTCCTCACTGGAGAGCGCCTCGACGAGGTAGGTGAAGCCAGCTTCGGACTCTCGAAGCAGAAGGCTGGCCTCGGTGCGCTTATCGAGCTCTCCGCTGCGGAGCATCGCCACCAGCCTGGGGGCGCGCTCATGGAGGTCTCGCGCCTGCTGGTCCTTCCACTGCTGCTTGAGGTCGGCCATCTCCTCTTCCGTCGGCACGTCCTGCTGGGCGTCCTCCCCCTCGTCATCGGGCGAGAACATATGGTCGATGGCCTCCGCTGGGAGCTCGGACTCCAGCTCTTGGTTCTGCACGCGCTGCTGCTCCAGCTCACCACGGATGTTGCCCACGCGGATGCTGAGCCCCACCATGGCGAGGAGGAAGAAGACGCCGAGGGCATACAACGTTCCGGGCGCCATCCTAAAGGGCAGGGACTGGGTGCTGCGGGCGGCATGCTCCTGGAAGAGCTGTACCGACTGCTGACCCTTGACCGGGTCCTTATCGGGCACTACGAACACCTCCGGGAAGACTCTACCGCCGACGGGCGCGGGCTCGGGTAGTTTCCCCGTCCTGGCCGGCGGTCGTCAAGGTGAGAGTGCCTCCCGGAGGCCGGGGCGCTACACCGCCGCGCGGTCCGGAATCACTGCATCGAGAGGACTTCGATTCTCGAAGAGGGGATCCCTACCATCGACTTGCCCTCGGTACACGTGAGCGGCCTCCCGGCATCCAGCATCACAGTGGGCCATGGAAGGGCACGGTGAGCACTCCTTCGGCAGGTAACGCTTCATGGCATACCGGTGCCAGTATGGATGGGTTTTCACCGCCTCCAGGTCGGTCCAACGGGGAAGCCGGGCGGGCGAATGGTTGCATACCCGAATGTGGCCCGAGGGACCGACAACGAAGAAGTCCTTGGCCGCCGAGCACTGGGTGCCCACCTTCAAGTGGGTGTAGGCTGACGGGTCGACGACGCAGAGCGGCAGCTCGGTCCCCAGGTGGCCGCGGCGGTTGGACTCCCGGAGGACTCTCTCGGCCACATCGATGGCCTCCCGCACCTCCTCCAGAGTCAGCAGGAGCTCGGTATTGGCCAGCCCGCGGCCACCCGGCAGGAAGCGGTTCATCAGGAGGTTGTCCGCGCCGGCCAGCAGTCCCTCGGCGATGGTCTCGTATAGCTCGCCGAGGTTGAGCTTGGTCACGGTGACGTTCACGGTGGTGCCGACGCCCTTGTCCTTGGCCCGGCGGAACCACCGCAGCACATTCTCGGGATCGCCGCCGCCCGTCAGCTCGGGGAAGGTCTTCAGGCCGGGGAGGCTCATGCTGAGGTTGATGCCATGGCGGGAGCAGAGGTCCAGCACCTCGTTGCTCATGGGCCCTCCGTTGGAGAGCAGGAACAGCTTGGGTGGGCCCTCCTCGGCGACGAGACGGCCATCACGGGTCTCCACATGCTCCACGGTCATGGCGGCGGCGGCTTCGATGATGTCGCTCATGCCTCGCTTGAGCAGGGGCTCGCCGCCGGTGAAGGCCAGGGAAGTGATCCCGCGCTCACCAAGATGGTGGATGAGGCGGACCCACTCGTCGGCGGGCATCTCGGCCTTGCGCTCGAACTCCCCGCCGGGCGCCTCCCACGGGCAGGAGCAGAAGAGGCAGGCGTGGTTACAGGCGTAGGTCATCTCCAGCACCGCGGTCGCGGGCAGGAAGGAGCGGGCGAGTCGGGACTCCATGGCTCTAGGCCCCCTCCTCGACGACGGTCTCCGCCGGAGCGTCCAGCCCCAGGACCTCGGCCAAGCGGTCCATATGGTCGACGAGAGGGGTCTCGAAGCCCGTCTCGCCCTCATGTACCAGGGAGCCACCCAGGAACTCGCTGATGAGCTTCAGGTCTGCCGGCTGGACCGGATCGATGCGCAGCGGCTCTGGCTCGCCGGCGTAGTGAATGAGGATGGCCAGGGTGGGATCCTCGATCTCGGGGGTACAGCTCCGGCACAGCTCGGACTCGTCCAGCGTCACGTCCATACCTTCGATGGCCTCGGCCCGGCGCCGGCAGGATTCCAGGTCCCACTCGATGAGTCCGGCCAGCTCCTGGCCATAGAGGGTGCGCTCGCCGCAGGTGGGGCAGATGTACTCGGCACGCTCGGGCGGCATGGCGATCTCGTAGCACATGGCTCCCGGAGCCAGCTCCGTGGGCGGCTCGGTCTGGGCCAACTCCGCCAGGCGGGCCTGCAAGTTAGCTCGGGTCACCTGGCGGGTCCCGAGGATCTCGGCGAGGCGGTCGGTGTAGTCCTTGAGAGGGGATTCGAAATCCTGGCTGTCGGTGTGGACCTTCTCGCCATCGAGGAACTCCCGGAGGAGCCGAAGATCCCTCTGAGTGACGCCTCGCACGCGGCGGGGAGTGTCCTCGTCCTCGTAGTGGATCGCCAGGATGAGCTGGGGCTTCTCGGCTCCGCCACAGGAGGCGCATAGCTCCGACTCATCGAGGGAGACGTCGAGCTCGTCGATCTCCTCCACCAGCCGCCGGCAGCCCTCCACCTCACCGAGGGCGCCACGCCCCGGGCCGTCGGCGTACTGGGTCTTCTCCCCGCAATCGGGGCATACGTAGTCGGCGACGGGAGAGGCGGGTATGGCGGCATAGCACATGGCGCCCATGGCCAGGTCGGTCGGCGCGGGCGATGCGGCCAATGCCTTGAGCCGCTGGGCGAGTCGCTGGCGCTGGCTCTCGCGCTTGTCCCCTGTCCCCTCGTCGGGATCGCCGCCACCCTCGGTCCCCTGGGCGGGCTGGAGGCATCCTCCGAACAGCAGCACGATAAGAGCGAGCGCTCCGGTGACCAGAGCTCCGACCACATAGTGCATCGCCGCACTCTCCCCTCGTATGCGAGCGTCCCCGATGGAGGGACCTCGGGTCCAGTGGATTTGTTCCAAGGGGGCGCACGAATCTGAGACGGGTGACGGTTTGATAGTTTCACTATGAAAACCGCTGGATTCGGGGAAATGGCTGGGAATCGAGCGCGGGCCCAGGGGTCCGCGGCGGGGTCGGGAACAAATCAGATACAGCAAGAAAGCGGGTTGAGCGGCCCGCGAAGCGACTGCACTCCTCACTAGGCGAGTCCAGCTAGACTAGACACCGGGGGAGGTGGGCTCCATGGCGAACAAGCTCGCGAACTGTCTTCGATGTGGCGAGGCGTTTATGTCGCAGATCGGATCCACCTGCCCCGAGTGTCTAGGCCGGGAAGAGCGCGAGTTCAGTGCGGTCCGCGCCTTCCTGGAGGCCAACCCAAAGACTCCTACCGTGGAGGTGGCGGTTGCCACGGGAGTGCCGGCAACGGTGATCATGAAGTTCGTTCGCAGTGGCCGCCTATCGGCCGAGGTGTTGCCGGCGGACATGATCTCAGAGTGGCTCCGTCGCATGGATGCAGCGAAGCGCCTCGAATCCTCTAGTGGAAGGAGGATGCCTGGGGGCCCCGTGGACCGGGTGCAGTACGGAGCGCGCCTCGTCCGTGAAGGGTTCTTCGAACACAAGAAGCATGACCAAATACAAGCCTAGCTACTGTCCGAGTACCTCAGGACATCTGACCCAGTGAGCCCCGGCGACCTTCGGCGCCGGGGCTCACGCTTGGTGAGGCTACCTTCTGAGCATCCTCGACTTGCTCGGCGGGGCCTCGGGCGAGTGGGCGCCGCAGGAATCGGTCTCGGTCACGTCTCGGGTAATCAGCGCCTCCCGGTCCTTCAGGTAGAAGCCCATCTCCTGGAGGATCGCCAGCTTGGGCAGCACGTTGCCCTCCAGGTCGTAGTGGAAGAAGCCGGGGAAGAGGTCCGGGTGCTGCCGGACGAAGTCGAACACACTCCGGTGCTCGCCGTCGATGGAGACCTTGGTCTGGTCGCACACCTCATGGCCGGTGACCATGTACTCGGGGAACAGCCACTCACAGAACTCCAGCTTGTCGGGCCCGCCCAGCTCCTTGTAGATGGGTGTCTGGGGGAGGAAGCACAGCAGGGACGGCAGGACCCTGGCGCCCATCATCCGGAAGCTCACCATCTGGAAGATGGTCTGGTTGAAGTCGTCCATGGTCTCGAAGGGGAAGCCCCAGACGTAGAAGGTGTCGACCCGGTCGAAGATGCCCACGGCGGTGGAGACCACGGGGATCACGTCGGCGGCCTTGAAGCCCTTCTCCGTCCGCTCCAAGACCTTATCTGAGCCCGACTCGATGCCGTACCGGATCTCGCAGCAGCCCGAGTCGGCCATGACCTTCATGGTGTCGGTACTGGTGAGATTGATGCGGCCGAAGGCCTTCCATTTCACATCCAGGCCCGAGGCCATCAGGTCGCGGCTGAAGGCCCGGGCCCGCTCGTCCGAGGCGACGAAGAACTCATCCTGGAATAGGAACAGCCGAACTCCATGCTCCTCGTGGAGCCAGCGCATCTCTTCGATGATGTGTTGGTTGGACCGGAAGTGGGGCATCCGGCCCCAGATGGGCGCCACGCTGCAGAAGGTACAGGGATAGGGACAGCCGCGGCTGCTCATCAGGTTGTAGCCCTCGTACTCCGCCAGGTCGATGTGGGGGTAGGCGGGGCCAGGGATGGAGTCCAGGTCCTCGATGCGCGGGGCCGGGGGCGTGCGGACGATCTCATCCCCGTGGCGGAACACCAGACCGGGCACATCGCGCAGGTCGCCGCCGGTGCGGAGGGCGTGCACCAGCTTGGGGCCGCTGACTTCGGCCTCGCCGTGGGAGATGATGTCGATCCACGGGAAGCGCTCCAGGATCTGCTCCTCCACATCGAAGGGCCCGACTCCACCGAGGACGATGGTCCGGTCGGGATAGGCCTCCTTCAGTGTCTTCGCCGTGAGAATGGTGAAGGGCAGGAGGTTGGCCATGCACGAGAGGCCGATGATGGGGGCGGGGTCATCGAGGAACCTCAGCACCGCGTCCTCGGCGAAGGGGTCGTCCTCGGGGCAGAGCTGGTAGTCGCGGAAGTCCACCGAGAGCCCGGCGGCCTCCAGGGCCGAGGTCAGGTACAGGGTGCCCAGGGGAACGTGCCGCTCCCGCTCCACCTTGTCGTAGTAGCGGACGAAGAGCATGTTGAAGTTGACCAGGGTGATGTCCGCTCCGGCTCCGCCGGGCCTGGTGCCGGTTGTGTGTTCGAGGGTCTGGGTCAAAGCGCGATCCTCTCCTAGCCCGGCGCATCGGGTCGGCTGCCGGTCACGAGGGGCTCGGATTCGCCGCTCGGGTCATCGGGCTGGCTGCCGGTGGCGACGGGCACGCAGGAGACGGTGGCCGTTACCGACACAATACCCAAGCAGGCCAAGGCCTTTGCGAGCAGGCTCCTACGTCCCGGCAGCCTCGGCTCGGCGCCATCGATCATTGCGACGAGCTGCTCGTCGGTGATCGCCGTCAGGGCCGCGCGGTCGGCATCGCTCAGGCGGTCTCCCAGCCGAGCCAGAGCCGCCGGGCGGTTCCTCAGCAGTCGCCGCCGGAACCAGCGGTCCAGCGCGGCGCGGGTGATGACGTACTCGATGCCGGTGGCCAAGGTTACTCGCCGCCCTCGCTGGCCGATGGCGGAATGTCCGGCGAGATGCCTCGGGTCTTGGGCGGATCCTCGGGCTCACCTTCGCTCCCTGGACCCGGTTGCGGCGTGTCCGGCTGAATACCCTTGGTCCGCGGTGGCGGCGTGTCCGAGCGGACGCCGGTGCTGGGCGGCATGTCGGGACGCACGCCATCGGTACCCCGGCGTGGCGGCTCGTCGGGCCGTGAACCCTTGGTGCCTCCGCCGCCACAGCCCGCCTGGCTGATGGCCGTGCCGCCCAACACAAAGCCCGCCGCCGCGGCCATGCGCGCGATGAGGCTGCGGCGCTCGGGCATCAGCGGGGCCACACCCTCGATCATCTTCTCGAGCTGCTCATCGGGGATGCCCCCGAGGATGGCCATCTCCGTGGGCGAGAGGTCCGGGGCCAGCTCGGCCACGACCTTGGTGCGGTCACGAAGCAGCCGCCTTCGGAACCGCCGGTCCATGGCGGCTCGCCGGAGGGTGCGCTCGATGCCCTCGGGCACGGCGGGGGCGTCTACCTCGCTCGGCGGCCGCCCGCCGACGATGGTCAGGCGGGTGGCCCGTCGGGTGGTTGGCGAGGAATCGTCGGGGAGTAGCTTGGCAAGCAGCTTGCGGAGCATCTGTCCCACCTCCCGGTCTCGTTCGCGACGTGCGTGTTACATATAGGAGTTCTACCGGGCGCGGATGTTCCCTCGATCGCCTATCCCGGCGGGATCTCCCCTATCGGCCAGTTCTCCGCCCACACGCTGTCCTCGGGCATCTCGTCCCCGTGCCAGTTGTCCCTCAGGGTCATGAACTCCGGCAGCTTGGGATGGACGACCTCGGACCACACGCGCTCGGTCTGGGCGAAAGTGCGCATGGCGTGCTCGGGCCGAAGCTCATCGTAGGCGGCGAGGAGCTCGCCCGCGCGCTCGCCGAGGAACCGGACCTCATCCCGGACCATGCGCTCGCCGACCCTCCGATCCGTCTCATGGGCGTTGGGCCCCATGGCGAAGGGGGCGACCATGTCCTCGGTCTTCTCGGGCAGGCGGGTGACGTCCACACACTCGGGCTCCAGGGCGGCGAGGAGCGAGGTCTCCACCTTGCCCGCGTGATCGCCGCCGCTCTGGCCATCCTCGTCGAAGCCCGGGGTGTTGCACTCGAAGTCGGGGAAGGACGCCAGCCGCACGCCCACATGAGGCTGGATGAGGGCGACCATGTCCTTCAGGTCATTCCAGTTCGGGCCATAGTGGCCCGTTAGAAGGATGGCGGCCTTGAACCGCTGGAACTCGGCGGCCCGGATGTGATAGAGCACATTCTTGAAGTGATGCCATGGGGGGACCGAGGTCATCCACGGCCGCTCCACCTCACCCACGTGCTGCCGGGCCCAGAGGCCGTACCCGCCCACGTCGTGGATGTGCCAGTAGTCGGGCGGCGCGACGACGCCGCCATGGGCCTTGGCCGCTTCGACGCAGATGGCGTGGGCCTTCAGTGCGTCGAGCCCGAGGGCGTTCTGGGGGCCGTGGGGCTCACAGAGCCCGTAGGCGAAGTAGACCACGGGACAGGCGGCATAGGCCGCCTCCAGCTCATCACGGAACATCCGCTCCCAGCGGACCTCTCTCATCTCGCGGCCACCTCCGGCACCCGGATGGGGTAGGTGCCGTACCGCTCGCGGGCCCTCTGCATCTCCTCCAGGTTCTCGGGCTTGGTGCCCATGGCCAGGGAGTGGGTCGCGCCGTAGATGAAGCCGCCGCCGGGGGCGCCGTGGCCGATGGCGTAGCGGGCGTCCTCATCGATGTCCTCGGGCGTGCCCAGGATGAGATGCTCGTTCCACACGCCGCCCCACAGGGTCAGGCGGTCGCCGAACTTGGCCTTCAGCTCGGCCATGTCCATGCCGCCCGAGGCCTGGATGCCCTCATAGCCGTCGAAGCCCGCATCGCAGATCAGCGGCAGGGCCTCCCAGATGCGGCCACAGCAGTGCTTAAGGACCTTCAGGCCCAGCTCATGGGCCCTGCGGTTGTACTCGGCCCACCAGGGCTGCACGTGCTGCGCCAGAAGGCTGGGCTGGCCGAAGAGCCCCGTGGAGGACCCCAAGTCGGCGCAGGGCATGACCGAGTCCACGCCCTCCTCGGCCAGCCACGGGAGCTGGCACATGAGCCGCTTAGCCTGCAGCTCGGTCCACTTGGACAGCACCTCGGGCTCCAGAAGGGCCATGTTCATGTACCGGATCTCGTCGGTCGGGCCGATGGCCGGGAAGCCCAGGCCGCCGGCGCAGGTGTTGATCCAGTGGGTCTCCTTCATCTCGGAGACCACGTGCCGCATGACCTCCCAGCACGAGTCCTCGGGCTTGGCCGGAGGCTCGGACTCCAGCCGCTCGATCTGCTCCTGAAGCTGGCCCACCGTCGGCGGCTCGTAGCCCTCGGTGTTGATCTTGTAGGGCATGAGCTGCTCGGTGGCCGACGAGACGCGGAAGATATTGCCGTGGCCGTCGCGGTAGGTCACCTCGTCGACCCGTTCGAGGGCCGACGGATGATGGCCCGCGGGCGGGTTCATGCCCACGGTGACGATATCCATCCCCAGGGCCCGGACCAGCTCGGGCACGTCGCGCTTGTAGCCCTCGACGATCTCGTCGCGGCGGCCGTCCCAAAGACCCCGCGTCTCCTTGATCTTGGCGTGGACCCAGGACTCGCGGCCCAGGGTCATCTCGTAGATGTTGTAATCGATGGAGTGCTCGCCCCATGGCACCAGATCGGGCTCGTGGTGCCGGAGGGTGGTCTCGACGCGCTGCCTGGGGAGCAAGAGCCTCCGCCTCCTTAACGTGCGGCCTGGGGCCGCTGGAGGAGGGTTCGTGATCGTGGGCTCGGGGCCTGCCGGCACATCTCCTCTCGGTCGAGTCGTTCGATAACTGCGTACCTCTGAGCTTGCTCCACGGTCAGCGTCACCTGCTTGTTCATCCGGACATTTTCGCTGACGCGCTGGGGCGGACATAATCGCTGAAGCACTCAAGGCGGCCGTCCACCCGTCTCGCGCCCGGGCCCATAATGGGTTAAACTAACTCCCTTGGGCGAGCCCCGTCGGCCTCACTCCTCGCCCCTCGGAGTGATTCGCGCGTGACCGTCTTCCTGCGAATGGTCAAGGAGTCTCTACGTCACTGGCAGCTTCTGCTGGTGGTCCTGGCCCTGTCCATCGCCGCCCAAGCGGGCATGATCGCCATTCCCGCCATCGTGCGCCGGATGATCGATCAGGTGTTCGACGAGGGCCGCACTGAGCTGCTGCCCCTCTTGTCCATCGGCGTCGTGGGCCTGGCCCTGGCCAAGGCCGCCCTCCAGTACGCCGAGATGGTCAACGGCGGCCGCTTCGGCCAGAACGTCATGCGCGACATGCGCCGGACCGTCTACCACAAGCTTACCCGCCTGTCCTTCGGCTACTTCGACCGGACCCGCACGGGCGAGCTCATGTCACGGATCACCAACGACATGGAGCCCATCGGGTTCTTCCTGATGTTCTACAGCCGCCTAATCGTGCGGTCCACGCTGCTGTTCCTGGGGACCTTCATCTACTGCCTGACCATGAACTGGAAGCTGGCGCTGGCCTCCCTGGGCACCCTCCCGCTGCTGACCATCACCGCCACCATCTGCGGCGCGTACATCCGGCCAGCCTTCGAGAAAGCCCGCGCCGTCCTCGCCGAGGTTACCAGCCGGCTCCAGGAGTCCATCGGCGCCATCACCATCGTCAAGACGTACTGCCGCGAGGAGCGGGAGATCGAGCGCTTCTTCGGAGATTCCAAGCGCCTGCGCGATGCGAACTACAAGGCCGAGAAGATCGATGCTCTGTACTTCCCCCTCACCGGCTTCTGGGCCGCTCTGGCGGGGGTCATCGTGGTGTGGTACGGCGGGGTCCTGACCATCCGGGGCGAGATGTCCTCGGGCGAGTTCATCGCCTTCAACATGTACGTGGCCTTCCTGATCATGCCCATGCGCATGATGGGCTGGGGCGTGAGCAATGCCATGCGCTCCCTAGCCGCCGCAGAGCGCATCTACGCCGTGCAGGACGAGACCCCCGATCTCGAGTCGCCCCCCGATCCCAAGCCAGTGGAGCGGCTGAAGGGCGACATCGAGCTTCGCAATGTGAGCTTCTCATACAAGCACGGGGAGCCCGTTCTGCGGGACATTGATCTGAATATCCGCACTGGCGAGACCCTGGGCGTCCTGGGCACTGTGGCCTCGGGCAAGTCCACCCTGACTGCCCTGATCCCCCGGTACTACGACCCCGATGCGGGACAGATCCTCATCGACGGCGAGGACGTTAGGGAGCTGAACCTGGAGCAGCTCCGTGCCCAGATCGGCATGGTGTTCCAGGAGTCGTTCCTCTTCTCGGGCACCATCCGGGAGAACATCGCCTTCGGCCGCGTCGACGCCACCGAGGAGGAGATCCGGAAGGCGGCCGACGATGCCGCGATCCTGGAGTTCATCGACAGCCTGGAGGATGGCATGGACACCCAGGTGGGCGAGCGTGGGATGCGGCTCTCGGGCGGGCAGCAGCAGCGCCTGGCCATCGCGCGTGCCCTGCTTACCGATCCCCGAGTGCTCATCCTCGATAGCTGCACCTCCAGCGTCGACACCTATACCGAGTACCTGATCCAACAGGCCTTGGAGAATGTCCGGGCCGATCGCACCACGATCATCATCGCCCACCGGGCGTCATCGGTGGCCATGGCTGACCGCGTCATCGTGATGGACGGCGGGCGCATCGTTCAGGAGGGCACTCCCGAGGAGCTGTCGGCCGATGAGGATGGGCTCTTCGCCCGCTTCGACCGGCTCCAACAGGACCTGGAAGGCCTGGAGGTGGCGTGATTATGTTGCCGTATCGGATATGCCTCGCGCTAATGGTGGTCGCCATGGCCAGCTCCGCCTCCGCCCAGACGGGCGACCCCTTCACCCGGGCCGCCGACCATGCCGCCGAGCAGTCGCTGGAGAACACGCCCCGCTTCGACTGGGGGGAAGGCGTGCTCATGTACGGCCTGGAGATGGCTTACCGAGTTACGGGTGACCCCCTCTACCGCCGGGCCGTGGACGAGTGGGCCGAGTACCACCTCCGCCAGGGCATCGGCGAGACCTTGGCGGCGCGCGACTACTGTGGCCACTGGGGCCCGGGGATGCCCGTCCTGCTGCGGTACGAGCGCACCCGCAGGCCGGGGTACTTGGACCTGGGCCGAGAGATCCGGGAGTTCATCGCTGCCGAGGCGACGCGCACGCCCGAGGGGGCTTTGGGCCACTTCCGGGGCAATGACCAGATCTGGGTCGACACCCTCTGCATGGTCTGTCCGACCTTGGCCAAGTACTACCAGCTCACGGGTGACGAGGATGCCCTGGACGATGCCGTGCTGCAGCTTCTGCTCGCGGCGGGCCACCAGCGGGACCTCCGCTCGGGGCTCTTCTACCACATGTGGGACGATAGCGAGGATGCCCACTCACCGGAGCTGTGGGGCCGGGGCAACGGATGGGTCATTATCTCCCTGGTGGATACCATCGAGGTGATGGATCCCGACGATCCGCGGCGGGCCCGACTGGCTCGTATCCTCCGCGACCAGATCGAGGGACTGCTGCCGCTGCAGACCGAGAGCGGCATGTGGCGAACCGTTCTCGACCGGGAGGACTCGTACGAGGAGACCTCGGCCACGGCCATGATCACCTACGGCATCGCCAAGGCCTGGGAGCTGGGCGTGGTGGGGCACGAGGTAGTGCCCGCGCTCGGCTCTGCTTGGAGGGCTCTGGAGGATCGGGTGAGCCCCGAAGGCGTCGTGCTCGGCGTCTCCGGCGGGACGGGCCCCGGCGGGTTCGAGAACTACATCACCCGGCCCCAAGGCGAGTATCCGTGGGGCACCGGTGCCTTCCTGATGGCCGGCGCCAAGCTGCACGAGCTGGGCCTGATCGACGTCCCCGCCGCGGGGAGGCGAAACGCCCATGGGCAAAGACGGTAAGGCCAACGGCACCCAGCCGCTGGCCGTGCCCGAGCTGGACGAGCAGACGAAACAGAAGGCCAAGAAGGCCCTCTCGCGCCGGACGAAGCAGGCCATCCGCGAATCCGCCGAGCACGTGGGCGCGTCGGATACGCATCCCGAGCGCCGGCTGCGCTGGGCCACCCTGAAGCGAGCCGTCGCCCTGGCGGAGATCCCCTTGGGGCCATCCATCGGCCTGGTGGTGGTGGCCATGCTCTTGGCCGGCAGCGCCCTCGCCTTGCCGCTTCTGGAGCAGTGGGCCATCGACCAGGGCATCACCGAGCAAGACTATGGCATCGTCGTGAAGGCGTGCCTCGCCCTGATCGGGCTGGCCATCTTCCAGCTCATCGCCGGCGGGGCCCAGGGCATCATCGCCAACCGCCTGGGCCAGGACGCCATGGACAACCTGCGGCGGAAGGTCTTCGCCCACATGCAGCGCCTCTCCATGGGCTTCTACGAGAAGCGCGAGCCGGGGAAGATCATTGCCCGGGTGACCTCGGACATCGACGCCATCAACGAGTTGCTGCGGATGATCCTGACGGGTCTGTTCAGCGACTTCCTCAAGGGCATCGGTATCTCCATCATCATGTTCGCCGTTAGCTGGAAGCTGGCGCTGCTCATCCACGCCACCCTTCCGCCCATCCTCGTGCTGATGTGGGTCTTTCGCCGGTACAGCGAGCGAGTGTTCCGGCGGGTGCGGGAGTCCCTGGCCGGTATCTCCTCGTACCTCCATGAGACGGTAACGGGCATCCGGGTCATCAAGGCCTTCAGCCGGGAGCGTGTGTCGGCGGGGGTGTTCTCGGAGCTTACCGAGGACTACGCCCAGTCGGCCGTGAACCAGGTGCGCCTGTTCGCGTTCCTCTTCCCGTCCATCCAGTTGCTCCATGCCGTGGCCCTGGTCATCGTATTCTGGTACGGCGGCGTGCTCGCCGCCCAGGGGGCCATGACCTTGGGCGCCATCTGGGCCTTCGTGCGCTACTCGCTCATGCTGTTCGATCCGTGGCGCGCCCTGGCGGACTTCGCCGCCTCCACCCAGCGAGCGGGCGTGGCGCTGGACCGGATCATGGAGGTTATGGACGAGGATCCGCAGGTGCAGGATGCGCCGGACGCTACCGAGATGCCGCCCATCTCCGAGCGGGTCCGGCTCGAGAACGTGGACTTCTCCTATGACGGCAAGACCCCGGTCCTCAAGGACGTGAGTCTGGAGGCGGAGATCGGACAGGTCATCGCCCTCGTCGGGCCCACGGGTGCGGGCAAGAGCACCATCGTCAAGCTCGTGGCCCGGCTGTACGACGTGAGCGATGGCCGGATCACCTTCGATGGCACGGACATCCGCGATGCCACGGTGAAGTCCGTGCGGGAGCAGATCGGCATGGTCCCCCAGGATGCCTTCCTGTTCGCCGGCACCCTTCGGGAGAACATCGCATACGGCAACCCCGGCGCCTCCGATGAGCAGATCGAGGCCGCCGCCCGGGCCGCCCGTATCACCGAGTTCTCCGACCACCTCCCCGAGGGACTGGAGACCTCGATCCATGAGCGCGGGGTGAAGCTCTCCGACGGCCAGCGGCAGCTCGTGTCCTTGGCCCGGGCCATCGCCGCCGACCCCAAGGTGCTCATCCTCGATGAGGCG
>WJIW01000581.1 GCA_014730065.1 Armatimonadia bacterium
GTGGAAATGCTGCTGCGCGAGGATCTCCGTCGGCACCATGACCGCCGCCTGCATGCCCGCCCGGGCCACGGCCAGAAGCGCCGCCATCATCACCACCGTCTTCCCTGAGCCCACGTCGCCGTGCAGCAGCCGACTCATGGGCGCCGAGGTGGCCAGGTCCCGCAGGATCCGCTTGCTCACCCGGCGCTGCGCGCCCGTCAGCTCGAAGGGCAGACTCTCCTCCAGCTCGGCGAGGGGGTCGCCACCGGGCCGCACGGCGGGTGCCGCGCCCGAGGTCAGCTCACGCTTCCGCCGGGTGATCTCCACCTGCAAGCCGAGGAGCTCCGAGTAGGCCAGGGAGACCCGGGCCTCCTCGTGCTCTTCCTCCGATGCCGGAAAGTGGATCGACCGCAATGCCGAGGCGTGGGGGAGCAGGGCGCGAGCCTGGACCACAGCCGGAGGTACGGGGTCATAGTCCCCGTGGGCGTAGCGCTCGACGGCGGAGGAGACGATGCGCCGCACCGTGGGCTGGGCCAGGCCCTCGGTAAGCGGGTAGACGGGCACGATGCGGCCGACCTGGAGCGGGTCGGGCTCGGCCCCAATGATCTCATGCTCATCCACCTTCATCTGGATGTTCCGACCGAATCGCTCCACCTTGCCTGAGACGTACAAGCGGGTGCCGCGGTCCAGCTTGTCGACGAGCCATGGCTGGTTGAACCAAGTGAGTGTCAGGCTGCCCGTGGAGTCGTAGGCGGGGCACTTGATCAGGGTCACCCGACGGGCCTTGCGGGCCGAGGGCCCAGCACCAACGGTCACCAAGATCCCGAAGGTACCCTCCTCGGCTAGTGCGGCGACGGGCGTGGGGTTGCGCCGATCCTGATGCCGGCGCGGGAACAAGGTCAACAGGTCGTATGCGGTATGGACCTCCAGCTTCCGGAGCAGCCGGACCACCCGGCGACCGACGCCCGATACGGCGCTCACCGGCGTGTCGAGGGCGGCGCGCAGATCACCGGTGGCGCGCTGGGCCAGGGCTTCGTCCCGCCGCCGGGCGACCTGGCGCCAATCGTCCTCCCGCTCCTCCCCGCGCTGAGCCAGGTCGCTGAGCGCATCCTCGATGGACTGGAGCAGCCGGGCACGCTCACCCGGCTGTGCGGAGGAGTACGCCCCGAGATCCCGGGCCAGCCCGTCCAGGCGCTCCCTCGCCGCACCATCGGGACTGGCCGCCTCGGCCTGCTCGATCCATCGCTCGGCGTACCGGGTGAGGCCGCCGGCGGCGACTTTGTCGCGGAACCCGTCCTTCCGCTCCCATTCCAAGGGCTTGGCGAGGGCCTCCAGGGCTTGGGCGTAGCGATCGTGCCGCTTGGGCGCGCTCCGGTCAGGCATCGCTCGCTTCCCCCAGGGCGTCGGCATAGGCCACGAACCCCGTCAGCGAAGCCAGGGCGTTGACGTACGATGCCGCGAGCCACAGGGTGATGAGGGCCAGGGCGGCCACCGCCGAGGCGGCCGGCGCCGGCGCCGGCGCGCCGGCGACGAGGGAGCCGATCGCGCCGGGGATGTGGAAGGCCATGGCCAGAGCCACGAGGGCCCCCATGGAGATACACCAGCCGCCGGCGATGCCCAGGAAGGTGGGCCAATGGCGCCGCACGGTGGCCTGGGACCAGGTTAGAGGTGCGAGCCAGCCGACGTCGCTCATTGAGGCGGCCATGGGCCACGCCATGGTCAGAAGCAGGAACATGCTCGTCGCCAGTCCCCAGAAGACGAACAGGGGCAGCGACAGAGCGGCGGGCAGGGCCGCCGGACTACTGGCCTCAGCCGTAGCCTTGCCCGCGGCGCTGAGGCCAAGCCATGGGAGTATACCCAACAGGAACAGGGCCAGGAGCATCACGCCGGTGACGAGCACGTACCGCCCCACACGCATGAGCCCATCGCTCACCGCGCCCGCGGGGCCCGGGCTATCGCGCCGCACTGCGTGCCGTGCCGCCTCGGCCCACCAGCCAACGCAGATCCCCAGCACGACGGAGGTGCATGCCCAACTGAGGATCCCCAGAGCGGCCATGGGCGCGGCGGCCTCGGGCATGGCCCAGGCCGACAGGGAGCTGTACCCCGGGCAGAGCACAAGGGGCGCCGCCACGATGCCCGCGATGATGGGCAGCAGCGCGGCCAGGACGATGAGCCCCGGCCGCTCGACCAGGGCCGCGTGGGCGCGCCTGACTTGTGAGTCGAGTCCGATATCCATGAGTGGATGGGTCCTTCGGCCGGCAAGAGGGCCATTCCTCGCGACATCAAGGGAGCCCTCGGCTTCGGTCGAATACCATGACACCCGCGCCGCTTAGGGAGTTGCCCGAATATGATCGCACGCATCACCGGACGGGTGGTGGCTCTGGGCGAGGACCACGTCCTCATCGAGGCCGGAGCCCTCACCTACGAGGTCATGGCCCCGCCCGTCGCGCTCCGGGAGATCCGCGAGGGCGAGGAGCGGACCCTGGAGACCGCCCACTTCTTCCAGATGGAGCAGTCCCGGGCCACGCCCCTCCTCCTGGGCTTCACCTCCGCGCCCCAGCGCGAGTTCTGGGAGATCCTGGCCGGCGTCCTGGGGCCCACCGTCGCCCGCAAGGCCTTCTCTTCGCCCGCGGAGACCATCGCCGGCTGGATCGAGGCCGCCGACGCCGCGGCCCTCAAGACCCTCCCCGGGGTGGGCCAGGCCAAGGCTCGAGAGGCCATCGCCAAGCTCCAGGGCAAGCTCTCCCGGTTCACCACGGTCACCACGGCGACCGGCGAGGGCCCGGCCGGTACCGTGGGCACCCCGCCCCCAAGCTCTGGGCCCTCGGCCGAGGCCATCGAGGCGCTGGTGGGCCTCGGCTATGGCGCTGCCGAGGCGGCCCAGATGGTCAGCCAGGTCGTGCGGAGTAAGCCCGATCTGGAGGCCACCGAGGCGATCCTGGAGGAGGTCTTCAGGAGGCGATGACGGCGCCGGACCGGCGGCAATCGAGGGTGGGGCCGGGCCCATGAGGGTTCTGGGCATAGATCCCGGGCTGGTGTGCACCGGCTATGGCGGCGTGGAGCGCACCGGCCGGAGCGCCCAGATCATCGAGGCGGGTACCATCCGCCCACCCAGCGGGGCCGATCTGGAGCTGCGGCTTCGGGCGCTGCACAGTGACGTCTCTCAGGTGCTCGCGGAGATCCAGCCCGAGGCGACGGTTGTGGAGGAGATCTACTCCAAGTACGAGCACCCCCGCACGGCGATCCTGATGGGCCATGCCCGGGGCGTCATTCTGCTGGCGTCGGCCCAGCATGACATCCCCGTAGTCAGCTACGCCGCCAGCCGGATCAAGAAGTCCCTCACGGGCAGCGGCCGGGCCAGCAAGGAGCAGGTGCAGTACATGATCACCCGGCTCCTCGATCTGCCCGAGCCGCCCAGCCCGGCCGATGTAAGCGACGCCCTGGCCCTGGCCGTCTGCCATCTCAGTCTGGCTGCGCCGGGTCTTCCGCTCGCGTGACGCCAAGGCCGGGGCCCCGGGGCATCAGGATCATTCCCTCTTCGTAGCTCAAGCCCACGAAGGGATCATCCTCGGCCCGGAGGAGCAGGGGGCCGTCCAGGTCGGCCCACCGAGCCAGGGGGATCAACTGGACCGCCGCCGAGGTCCCCAGCACCCCTTCGGCCATGGTGCCGATCATCACGTCCAGGCCCATGGCTCGGGCCGCCAGCGCCATTCGGAACCCTTCGCGAAGACCGCCCGTCTTGGCGAGCTTGATGTTGACGCCATCCACGCAGCCGACCAGGGCGGCCAGGTCCCTGGAGTCGCGGCTGTCCTCGTCGGCGACGATGGGCACACCAACGGCCTCGCGGATCCGCCTGAGGTCTTCGGGGCGACCGGGCTCGATGGGCTGCTCGACCAGCTCCACGTTCATCTCACCCAGGGCCCGGCACTTCTCGATGGCTTCCGGGACGGACCATGCGGCATTGGCGTCGACACGGATGAGTGCATCGGTTAGGCCCCGTATCGTCTCCATCAGGCCCAGGTCGTCCCCGCCCCCCAGCTTGACCTTCAGGAGCGGCCAGCCATCGGCGGCCTCCACGGCCTCGGCCACGCTGCCACGGTCGCCCAGGGAGATGGTGAAGCTGGTGGGCATTCGTAGGCCCGTCGGCAGGCCGAGGAGAGACGCGACGGGCACACCCAGCCGCCGGCCGACCCAGTCGTGTACCGCGATGTCGACGGCGGCTCGGGCTCCAGGCTGGGTCGGAAAGGCGTCCAGGAGCCGCTCATGGATCGCCTCGGTCGCCATTAGGTCCTCGCCCAGACACGAGCCCATCTCTCGGGCAGCTTGGACGGCCGTCCTCTGCTCCTGGGAGAAGTAGTATCGGTTCGGGGCGTTCTCGCCCCACCCGACCACACCACCGGCCTCGACCCGCACTAGCACGTTCTCCGCGGCCGACCGGCTTCCCCGCGCAATGGAGAAGTTCCGCACGAACCCCATGGTGATCGGTTCGGCATGGAGCGAGACGGTCATCGACTACTCCTTCGGGCTCACTCGACCAGGGCGTCGGGATCGGGCTCGTCGTCCTCGTCACGGGGCCTTTTGAAGCTCGGCCGGCCGCGGCTTCCTGGCCGAGCTTGGCGCCGCAGGCTGCGGGCCTTGGTGGTCTGGCCCACCTGATCCCATGCCGCCGCGGCCTCCAGAAGCAGGTTCCCCGCCTCGAGCACCTCGGCGGCCCGACGCCAGTTGTCGGCCTTCGCCCACGCCTCACCGGCCTCGGAGTACCGCCGCTGACGTTCGCAGACGGTGGCATGCTCGCCATAGGCCCGCTTGGCTCGGTACACGTCCCCGGTGCGCTCCCATGCGTAAGCGGCGTCCAGCCATCGACCGGCGCGCTCACACCGCGCGGCGTGCTCGCCCAGGGACCACTTGGCCTTGTCGGCGTCGCCGGCCTTGGCCCAGGCATCGGCGGCCAGCTCCCAGTCGCCCTCGGTCTCGGCGGCGAGAGCGGCGGCCTCGAAGGCCTGGGTGGCCTGCTCGACCCGTCCGGCCTTCTCCCAGACCTCCCCCGCTTCGAAGTGCTTCCCGTCGGAAGCCATCCTCTGGGCGGCGTGAGCGAAGACCTCCTTGGCCTTCTTGCCCTTCCCGGCGCGCACCCATGCCTCGCCCGCCTCGGCGAGCCGACCGGCCTTGGCGCACTCCTCGGCATGCTGAGCGTAGGCCTCCTGGGATTGCTGCTCCTTGCCGGCCCGCACCCAGGCCTCGGCGGCGGGAAGCCACTGACCGTCCTTCTCGAGCTGACTCGCCTCGTGGGCGGCCCGAGCACGATTGGCCGCCGGCGCACGGCCTGCCGACTCCCATGCCTCGGCCGCTTCGAGCCACCGGCCGGCACTCTCGCGATCCTCGGCGGTGGCGAAGAGGCCACACTGCTCGGCCCGCTCCGGCTCGCCCGCCCGGGCCCATGCCTCGGCGGCGGCGGGCCAGTCCTCGGCCGAGGAGAGCTTAAGCGCCTCGGAGTGAGCCCGGGCTCGGTCGGCCTTCTCGCTGAAGCCCGCCTTGTCCCACGCCTCAGCCGCCTGGCTCCACGACTCGTCCCGCTCGTACCGGATGGCCAGGGCCACCGAGGCCGCTCGCTCGGCCGGCTCCCGCTGTCCCGCCTTCCGCCATGCGCTAGCGGCCTCGGGCCAGTTCTCCTGTGTCTCACACACCTCGGCGTAGCTCGCGTACGCATCTCGCGCTCGGTCGGGCTGGCTGGCCTTCTCCCACGCCTTCGCCGCCTGGGAGTAGCTGCCCACGGCCATTAGCTCCTCGGCACGGGCGGCGGTCTGCGCTCGCTTGGCTTTGTCGGGTTGCCCGGCTCGGCCCCAGGCGTCGGCGGCGTCGCTCCAGTGCGCATTCTCCTCCAGGTCCATGGCGTGCAGCTCGGTGGCCTCCCGGGCCTTGTCGGCCATGCCAAGCTGATCGTAGGCTTCGGCCGCCTCGGCCCAGTCCTGTCGCTGGATGGCCGCATCGGCGACCGAGTTCCAGGCGGCCAGGGCTTCTTCGGCCATGCCTGCCTGCATGTACGCCTCAGCAGCTTGCCGGTACTCGCCGGCCCTCATGCATCGGGTCGCCTGCCCGGCCGCCTTTCTCTGCCTGGCCTTGCTCATGAACTTGTGGGCGGCGGATTTCTTGCCCGCCGGGGCCGAGGCCGCGGCGGCGAAGATGAAGATCAGGACCAGCAGGAGTCCACCCAAACAGACCAGGGCATCCATATCATCCGTCACCTCGCTCCCCAGTATAGCCTCGCCGGGCACCCGTCGGGCCTCCCACGGAGGAGCGGTCCAGGGGCGGCAAGAACTGGATGGTATGTCCAATCACAAGTCTCTCTACCAAGCCGATGGTGCCGTTACCTCTGATCATCTGTACGACCTCCGCCGTGAGTTCGAATCCGAGCCTCGGTGGCGTCAGTCCATGAATGCCGTATGCCATGCCCCGGTCAGCAAAGTGGCCCGAAGTCGGACAGCCATCTCCAGAACCGATTTCTCCTTCAGCCACCACCTGGAGGAGAATCGGGCCACGAGCCAGGGCTCCAGCGGCCGATGCTGGCTCTTCGCCGCTCTGAACACTGTTCGAGTGGCAGCCATCGAATCCATGCATCTGGATGATGACTTCGAGTTGAGCCAGAGCCATCTGATGTTCTGGGACAAGCTGGAGAAGGCCAATTACTTCCTGGAGAGCGTCCTCCTAACCCTGGATGAGCCCACCGA
>WJIW01000582.1 GCA_014730065.1 Armatimonadia bacterium
CCAGGATGTTCTCATCATCGGCATGGAAGCCGGACTGGAACAGATCCTCGGCGATGGCCATTCGGACGTTGGGAGAGCCCTTCTTCGGCCCGTCCTCATCCGGCAGGCCCTCGGGCTCGGTCAGGTCGAGCATCTCCATGGCAGACTGCGCACGGGGGGCCCACGGGCTGCCGGGGTGGAGGCGATGGCACATGGCCCATTGGCGAGCGGCGGCCTGAGGGCGCGCGCAGGCCATGGCCGCGACGCCGCCACGGTAACGCGCTTCCCCCGCATCGCCATCGGAGCCGTACACTCCGGCGCACAGCTTCATCATTTCCTTTAGGGCATGGCGCGGATAGCCCGTCTCGTACAGCCTCATCCCGAAGGTCATGCCGCGCTGCCAGTGGGTGTCGTACGCCGGCTCCCACTCGGGCATCGCGATGCCGGCGGGCAGCTCGGGTAGAGGCTGGGCCGGCATGCTCGCAAGAGCGGCCTCAGCGCGCTCCATGTAGCGGCTGGGGTAGTTGAGTGTGCAGACCTTCAGGTAGTCCTTGAAGCCCGCCCCCTGCCCCACCGTCGCCTCCAGCCTCTCGGCGATGGCGAAGGCACGCTTGCCGTTCTTGGGTGGATCGCTCTCGACCAGCTCGGTCCAGCTCGGGGGTGCGCCTTGGCCGCCGCCGAGATCGGCGAGCCGCTCCTCGGCCACCTCTCGCCAGTGGCTGTCGGGCATCTTCTCGACACCCGGAATGTCCCCACTTACGCTCGTGGCTTCGCCGGTGAACTCGTTGGGCTGGGGCCGAGGCAGGTGCTCCACGGCCCACCGCAGAGCCGTGCGCGCGCCCTCGGTATTCCCCCGGTCCTCCAGCAGATCGGCGACCTCGCAGAGGGCCCGGCCATCGTGGGCCGAGGGACCGAAGAAGCACATGGCCGTCCAGTACCGCCGGACGGCCTGGCTGTCCACATCGTGCTCTGCCAGGAGCTGGGCGAGCTTCACTTGTAGGCCGGCCATGTCTTTCGGCACGCTGACGCTCAGCAGCGGCTCGAAGGGCTCGGCCTCGGGCGTCCCCAGCGCGACATAGCCGTGGCGCTGGAGCGTCTCCCGGTTATCCGCCGAGGCCAGTCCCTGCACGAAGTTCCGGGCGGCGGGAAGATCGGCCGCCGTGGACAGCACGCCCGCACATTGTGGGAGCGAGGCGCGTCCCTTCTTGAGGGCGACCATATGGCGAGGCGGGATCGGCACGACTCGGACGTGATCCCGGAACCGCTCATGGGTCGTAATCGACCTCGGCGCGACGGCGGCATCGGTGGTGCCCTGCACCAGCGGATCCAGCATGAACCGTCCGCACTTGGCGGGGGCGGCGATATTGTTCTCCCACCGCTCCACCAGGCCCGGGTAGTCGCTGCGGTCGACCGACGCCATGAACAGCCCGATGACCTTCCCCTTGGGCCGCATGGCGCCCGGGCTGGCCGCCACCCGTACGCCGGGCCGCCCGAGATCCGCCAGGGTCTGGATGGACTGCTCGGTACCGGGGGACACCGCGATGACCAGTGGGTCGATGGCGAAGAACTGGACCTGGCCGTCGAGCAGCCCCTCCCGATCCAGGGCGATCCACCCTGGCCCCGCTCGACCGACAATAACGTCCGGCCGCTCGGGACCGGCGATGGCGGCCTCCAGCAGGTACTGGACCGGGCCCGCTGAATAGGTCACCTCGGTGCCGGTGCGGTCCTCGAAGTCCTCGATGTAGTCGCACAGCACTTCGTAGTTGCCGCCACAGGACCAGACCACAAGCGGGGCTCGGCCGCGGGCGGCGTCGAGGCCGAAGGTGAAGACCAGCGCCGCACCCACTACCAGGGGCGCCAGAACGGCGCCGAAACGCACTCGCCATTGACCCATACTGCCCCTTCTTCCTCTACTTGAAGCTCTCGATGGGCTGGTGGACGAGGAACTTGGCGTGGCCGTCCAGATAGCCCACCATCATGGCTCGCCGGTGGCCCGTGTGCACCGGACTCGTCCAGTCCTTCATGAACCAGTCCGAGCACACCCACGTCATGGGATCCCAGGAGTCGTGTAGGCACCGGGGCCGGTTGCCCCAGTTCTGGGGATTGCGCAGGAACCGAAAGTCCACCCACTGCATGGGCGGGGCCCCGGTGCTGGGCAGCTCCGAGAAGCTGTACCAGTAGTAGCTGATATTGCCGGCGGCCAGGTTGTTGTCGCTATAGGTTATGTACGACACGCCCGCCGCGGGCGCGCTGGGGCAATAGAAGATACGCTTGTCCTTCGTGTAGGGCTCCATCTGATCGAGCAGTCGGCCATGGGGATTGCCGGCGTGGTAGTCGGTCGGCAGACCGCCGTCCCAGTCTTGGGCATAGCACAGTGCGGCGACGAGTAACTGCCGGGTATTGGAGGTGCAGCTCGCAACTCGGGCCTTGTCACGCGCCTTGGCGAAAACCGGAAACAGAATGGCAGCGAGTATGGCGATGATGGCGATAACGACGAGTAGCTCGATCAGGGTGAAGCCAGCGTGGCTCCTTCGCATTCCGATTGCCCCTTTCGGCCCCGCGCGCCTGCGGCGAGACATCCCGCATACCCTTCGATCCGGGGACACGAGGCCCCGGCCTCCTGGCATGCTATATGTTTGTTGCATCTAAACCCGCCAAAAAAAAGAGCGTACCCAGCCCCCCGCGGCGGTAGCGAGGGGCTGAAGTACCTGCTAACGACACATTGCTTCGCCGTCCACGTGCCCGATCCTGCCGACCTAGAGGAACGGGCCAACCGGCTCGCCATGGCGCGGCGGCAAGGGCTGGCCCTCACCTGTACTACGTATCGATGTGCGCGTCATCGCTGGGGGCGTCCTCTGCGGGAGTGTCCCCGCTCTGTTCGCCTGCGGTGGGCTCGTCGTCGGCCGACTCCTCATCGCTGGGCTCGCCCTCGCCGCTGGCTTCCTCGCCGTCGCCGCCACCGTCTGCCAGTGATTCAGCGATGGCCGCCTCGACGGCCTCCTTCAGCTCGAGTTCGGTCCAGCCGCCCATATCAGGGGACTTGTCGAAGTACGCGATCTTGGTCTCGATCTCGCCGTCGTTGGTGTAGATGGCCCATCCCGCGCACGAGGAGCCGGTCTTCTCGACGACTGCCGGTGTGCCCATGGGATAGACCTCGACATGGATGACGTCCGGATGCTCCTCGGCTATCGCCTCTAGCATGTCCTTGACGGCCTCGTGGCAAGCGGTGCCCCCCGGATAGGCTCCGTATACGAGAACGGCCTCTCCATCGCCGAAGGAGCCCAGCAGCCCGCCCTCACCGGGCGTGGGACCGGTCATTCCCATGCCCGGCCCAGCACCCTCCGAAGTCGCCGGCTCCTCCAGGTTCCCGAACTGGTACCAAAGGAAGCCGCCTCCTCCCAGGATGCACAAGACGAGGAAGATGATGGCTGGTACGGATTGACTGTTACCTCCCAATGGGGAGCCTTCCGAGCTAGTAGGGGTCTCCTGCTGACTCATGGCGCCTCTCCCTTCCGGAACGGCGAGTACCCGAGCGATACCGCATCGCTCAGGCATCCACAGAGTTCCACCTGGGCCGAGCCCATCCTCCGCCGGTCCGCTGATGACAGCAGGAGGGACGGCAGCCAGGGCGGCGAATCAGGCATTCGAGTGGGTGGACGCTCGAAGCCGAGCGTTGCTAAACTTGTTAGGTACCAGCCCCGTCATGCCCGTGGTGGGGCCTCAGCGAGGGGCTGACACCCACCGCCCACGACAGGTCACCGGGTTCCATCGCCATCCCCTGTCCATGCGTCAGCGGTGCAGGTCCGGAGCCGGAACGGAATAAGGGTTCGCAAATGTCAGAGACGGCGGCTCGCGCAGGCATTATCCAGAGGATCGGCAGACGCATCTGGGTCATCGCCTCCCTACTCGGGCTCCTGGTGGTGGGGCTAGTCCTGCACGTCACCGGAGCTCTGGGTGGCCTCACCGACCGGGTTTTCCGCATTCCCGAGAGGCCTTCCGAGGCCCTGAGCGGGGTCGTCGACGTCTTCGCCTGCTGCATCTTCACATGGGAGATCTTCCCCATCGTACTGCCCGCCTTCCTGCTAGGCGGGGCGGTGGCCGCCTTCGTGCCGACCGCAGTGATCCTCAAGTACCTGGGTGCCGGTGCTAAGCGGAGTCGCTCGTATGGGGTAGCCGCGACGTCCGGAGCCTTGCTCTCGCTGTGCTCGTGCAACATCGTACCTCTGTTCGTCAGCGTGTACCGCCGCGGGGCGGGTATCGGTCCCGCCTTCACGCTCCTCTATGCGGGGCCAGCCATTAACATCGTGGCCATCTTCTTCACCATTTCGGTGATCGATGTGACCACGGGCGTGTGGCGCGCCCTCTGTGTGCCGATTATCGCGCTACTGACGGGTTCTCTGATGGCCCTGCTCTTCCGGCGCGAGGCCAGCCAGAGGGCCGAGGAAGCTCGGATCAACGCATCCGCGGCCGG
>WJIW01000583.1 GCA_014730065.1 Armatimonadia bacterium
GGATGGGGTCCTCCTTCGGACTCTGCATGAACAACTGGCTCGTCGGCTTCTCCGTGGCCCCCACGTAGCCCAGCAGCGGGGGCGCGCCGCCCCAGTCGATCCCCTTCAGCGGCGGGGCCGAACGGTCCACGGCGGGGTAGAAGGGCTCCTCAACGATAGGCGAGCGGGCGACGATCATGGTCTCACGGGTATAGATCCGTGGCACATCCTCCATCTTCATGGCCTCATAGAACCGGCCCCCGCCCGCCTGAGCCAGCGACTCGAGGAAAGGTGTGTCGTGGGCGCGCCCAAGCGCGACGACCGTCGTAGTGATGCCATGCTGCTCCAGGTTGGACGCGGCGAGCTGGAGGCAGCCCTCTTGCTGGTTGCTGTCAGCGGCATCGGCCAGGAGGATCACATGCCGGATCTGGCTGTCCGACTCCGCTGAGAGCATGGTCTCGTACGCCTCGCGCAAGGCGGTGAAGACGAAGATGCCGCCACCGCCGGGCTTCATGG
Source organism: Armatimonadia bacterium (assembly GCA_014730065.1). GTDB lineage: Bacteria > Armatimonadota > Zipacnadia > UBA1398 > UBA1398 > UBA1398. The sequence goes on from WJIW01000583.1 coordinate 496, forward strand.
TGCGGATCTGGCGCTTGATCTCCTCGGGGTTGTCCACGTTCCGAAGCGGGAGCACGGGAGCGGCCATGGTGTCCACGCTGATCACGGTGAGCTGGTCCCGCTCGGTGAGAAGCTCCGCGGCCAGGCAGGCAGCCTCGTTGGCGATCTCGATCTTCTGTTTCCCGCCCTCCCTGGCGGCCATGGAGCCGCTGGTATCCACGGCGATGGCCAGACCCGTCGAGGGGAAGTGCTGTTTGTGGGTGATGTCCATACTGACGGGGAGGGTCTCCTCGACGGGCGTGTCGTAGTAGCCGCCCAGCCCGAAGCTGTTCTCCCCGCCGATCATCATGAAGCCGATGCCCAGGTCGCGGCAGGCGGCGCGCAGCAGCTCCATCTGGGAGGTGCGCATCGCTGTGGCAGGGATGTCTGAGAAGATGATGGCGTCGTAGTTGACCACATCGGACATGTCCGCGGGGATCCCCGCCGGCCCCGCCACCTCCACGGTCATGTACCCGTCGGCCAGAGCCTCGGGCACGTACATGTCCGACTCCAGCTCCGAGCTGCAGAACAGCACCCGGGGCGCGCCGGCCACGTGAGTGAACCCCATGGCCCGGTTGTTCTCCTCCAGGGTGTCGTCCTCGCTCACGAACCGCACGTCGTACGTCCAGAACCCCGCCGTGTCCAGGAACTGGCGCAGGCGGTAGACGTTGGTGCCCGGCGCAACATCCACCGTCTTCTGGCCATATAGCTGCTTGTTCCGGTAGACGTAGAAGGTGCCGCTCCCGCTGGTGAGGCTGTTGGCCACTATCTTCAGCTCGAAGGGCTCTCCGATCTTCACCCGAGGCGGCACCAGGAGGTGCTCGATGGCGACCTCCTTCTCGTACGGCTTGTGCAGCTTCACCACGTCGATGCGTACATCGTTCGCCTCGGCCACACGGGCCTCATCGATGGCTCGGCCCAGGGTTTCATTGCCGTCGGAGAGCAGAACGATGCGCTTGGCTGACTCCTCGGGAAAGCTCGCCAGGGCCAGCCGTATGGCCTGGGAGATGTCCGTCTGGTCGGGGTTGAGCACCGTCTCGATCTGGGTGACCTCGGGACTCACGCTGGGAGCGGTCTCCAGATGGGCTTCGTCGCCGAACACGATGATGCCCATCTGGTCCTTGCCCCGGCGCATGTTCTCGGTGGCCGACTCGATGTGACTCATGGCCAGATCTCGCTGGGCCTCGCCCACCGAGCGGGAGCTGTCGACAAGGAACAAGATGCACAGGCTATCCCGGGCCTTCAGGACGTGCATACCCGACAGGGCCAGGACCAATGCCGCCAACACGACGACGCGTATGGCCAGGGCCAGTCGCCGTCGCCACGGGGCCATCCCGGCCACGCTCCGGGCGCTAACCACGAAGGCGGCAGGCACCAGTAGGAGACCCAGGAGCCACCAGGGCTCCTCGAAGCTGACGGGGATCTGGGAAAGCCAGTTGCCGACGGCGGAGAGGTTCACGACTCTCGCTCTCCGTTCGCTTCAGTCATGGCCGGGTCCTGGTACAGGAAGCATGCCACCGGGTGGTCCGCTCGGCCACTCACTAGCCTTGGCTTCAGTCTATCACACGGACTGGGCCCTTCGGGACCGCCCGGGATGCGCTCGGGGCAGCGGGGATGGAAGGGACAGCCCGTCGGCGGGTCCACGGGGCTCGGTACATCGCCCTCCAGCATAATCCGTCGCTTCCGAGACTCGGGATCCAGAGTCGGCACCGCCGACAGTAAGGCCCGAGTGTACGGGTGCAGTGGGTCGGCGTAGACGGCATCGGCCGGCCCCATCTCGACGATGGCGCCCAGGTACATGGCCGCCACCCGGTCGCTGACGTACCGCACTACCGAGAGGTCGTGAGAGATGAACAGGTATGCCAGCCCCAAGTCGCGCTGGAGGTCGGCGAGCAGGTTCACGATCTGAGCCTGCACCGACACGTCCAGCGCCGACACGGCCTCATCGCAGACGATGAGGTCGGGCTCGACGGCCAGCGCCCGGGCGATTCCCAGCCGCTGCCTCTGCCCACCGGAGAACTCGTGGGGGAAGCGGTCGGCGTGGGACGGCTCCAGACCCACCAAGTCCATCAGCTCGGCGACCCGATCCCGGCGGCCCTGGCGACCGCCAGCCATGCCGTGGATGGTCAGGCCCTCGCCCACGATGGCTCCGGCGCGCATTCGGGGATCCAGGGAGGAAAACGGATCTTGGAAGATGATCTGGGCGCGCCGAGTCAGCTCGCGTCGCTCCCGGCCCGAAGCCGCTTGCAGGTCCTGCCCATCGAAGAGGATCGTGCCCGTCGTTGGCCGGAGCAGGCCCAGCGCCAGGCGTCCCAAGGTGGTCTTCCCGCAGCCGGACTCCCCGACCAGCCCCAAGGTCTCGCCCGGTGCCAGGTCCAGAGAGACGCCCTCCACGGCCCTCACCGTGCCCCTTGCCGCGGGGAAGCGCTTCTCCACTTCGTGTAGCGCCAGCAGCGCTGTCGCCATCAGGTCTCCCTCCCCAGCACCACGGGGCAGCGCACCCGATGCTCACCGCCCGCCGTCAGAAGCTCAGGCTCGGAAGTGGAGCAGGACGGGATCGCTAGTGAGCAGCGTGGCTCGAACTTGCAGCCCGGTGGCCACTCGCCAGGAGCGGGTACGGTGCCGGCGATGGGACGCAGTCGCAGCCCCCCACGAACGCCCTCACCCAGCGTAGGGATGGACTCGAGGAGCCCGCGGGTGTAAGGGTGCAGCGGCGTGGCGAACAGCTCCTCTGAGGGGGCCGCCTCGACCAGCCGCCCGGCGTACATGACGGCCACCCGATCGCAGGTGGTCGCCACCACGCCCAGGTCGTGGGTGATGAGCAGCACTGCCGTTCGGTGCTCGTCGCGGATGTCGCCGATTAGGTCCAGAATCTGCGCCTGCACGGTTACATCGAGGGCGGTCGTCGGCTCGTCGGCGATGAGCAGTCCTGGCTCGCAAGCCAGGGCGCCGGCGATCATCACCCGCTGCCGCATGCCGCCCGAGATCTCATGGGGGTACTGGCTCGCCCGCTCGCGAGGGTCGGGGATACCCACCTCACCCAGAAGCTGTACGGCACGGGCCCGGGCCTCGGCCCGGCCAACCCGGCGGTGGGCCCGGAGCACCTCGGCCACCTGTTCGCCGATGTTGAGGACAGGGTTGAGGGACGTCATGGGCTCCTGGAAGATCATCGCCAGGTCGGTCCCGCGAATCCGGCGCATCTGCGAAGGGCTCATCCGGGTCAGGTCGCGGCCGCGAAACTCGATAGCGTCGGCCTCGGCTAGACCGGGATGCTCGATCAGACCCATGATGGCCAGGGCCGTGGCGCTCTTCCCGCAGCCCGATTCACCCACGAGCCCCACGATCTCCGACTCCCGCACATCCAGAGAGACGCCATCGACGGCCTTCACGTGCTCGCCGGCGCCGGGGAACGACACCGTGAGGCCGCGCACCTCCAGCAGCGCCTGCCTGTCGGGAACCGGTACGCTAGCCATACGGCCCTCCCCCCATGGGGTCGGCGGGTGGCTGGAGAAGCGGAGGTGCGGGCGGCGAGCCCAGCATCTCGCTCAACTCATCGGCGGAAAGCGCGCGAGTAGGGACGCCTACGGCCTCGATGGCCAGACAGCCTAGGGCCTGGCGCAGCGCCATGGTCAGGTCCCTCTCGGCCGCCGACCGCAGTGTGTCGTTGCCGCGGCGCAGCTCCTCGACCGCCGGCCAGTCAGCGCCGGACCGCCAGGACGCCTCGCTGAACCGCAGGGATCCCAGCAATGCCGCGAAGTCCGGCAGGTGTGTCGCCAAAGCCGTCCGCGGTGCCCGGCACACGATAGTCACCAGAGCCGTGTCCCCCGGCGCACGCATATGGACGACCAGCAACACGGCTTGGCCTCTCTCCGCGAGGGCGAATGCCGCCAGCTCGCCCTCGTCCCCAATGCCGCCGATCGGCCTGGCGTCGTCGAGCCGAGCGAGGGACTCACCCAGGGCCGTGCCCACCGACCGGGTGCCCTCGACCACCTCACGACGAGGGGGCGACGCGCTCACGACCATAACGGCGCCGCGCTCCGAGGCGAAGGCGCTGCCTCCCTCGGCGGGATCCAGGTCGGGCCGATGGGACCAGCCCGTGGGCAGATTCAGGGCGAACAGGCCAAGGGGATCGACGAAGGACTCGCCGGGTGCCTCCATGTGTCCCGAGGGCACGCCGAGGGCACCCGCCACGGCTCGCCGGACCTCCGCGGAGGGAGCGGACGCCCAGCCCGTCGAGAGCCGGGCTAGGTTCTCGTGGGCGGCCGACAGGGCCCCAGGGTCGGCGCGCAGGATGTCGCCGGTCATCGCCCGTGCTCGCTCCTCGGGGATTCGTGCGGGCGAGGCCAGAGCGATGCTCAGCATCAGCTCCTGGATCTCGGTCCAGGCGTGGAGCTGGCTGCGCGTCGGACGCTGCCCCCGAAGTGCGGGCGTGGTGTGGGCGACTTCCAGGGCGAGGATGGCCTCTCCCAGCGGGCGGCCGGTCCCGGTGGCTTCGTGGAGGGCCGACTGGATGGACTCCCGCACCGCGGCCCGGCTGTCGTCGGGAAGCTGGTCCAGCTCGGCGGCCACGGCGGCGAACTCCAGCATCTGACCCCGAGCACCCGCATCGCTCATCGCCCACTCGTCGATCACTCCCTGGTACACTCGAGCCCTCTCGCGGCTACATAGCCAGCGTCCGGTGGCGAACTGGATCGTCCGCTCGATGTTGACCAGGTCGGCCAGGTACAGGCCGGGGCTGGTGTCCATCAGGACCCGGCCCTCATTCTGCGCCCACGCGCCCGCCGCGAGCCATGCCATGGTAAGGGCGAGGCCAACGCTCCGCCATGGGCGTGAGCCCCGCCCGAGTCTAGTCAAGCCGACCGCACCTCCAGAGGGCAGCCTACCCGAGTTTCACCGCTGTACCATATGCGAGTATCTCCGCGGCGTTCTGCATTACAGCACTCGTGGTGTACCGAACGCAGAGCACGGCATCGGCGCCGAGCTGCTGGGCCTCGGCCACCATCCGCGCCTCGGCCTCGGCCCGAGCTTCGTAGAGCATCTCGGTATACTCCCGGATCTCGCCACCCACCATGGTGCGCAGGCCCGCGAGGAAGTCCTTGCCCAGGTGCTTGGCCCGAACGGTGTTGCCTTTGACCGGCCCCAAGGTCTGTACGACGCTGTGGCCCGGTACCTCCGATAGGTTGCTGACGATCATGGGATCACCCTTCAACTCCGGTCGGCGGTGACCCAGGTGCAGGGGACGATGGAGTCGTCGTCCGACTCCGTCCCGTGGGTTCCGCCCGTCGGTGTGTCGTGCTGCCCGTGATCGGCGAGGACGATCACGGCGTAATCGCACTTGCTCAGGACGTCCAGCATCCGACCCAGTCGCGCATCGGTCTCAGCCAGAACGGGCACTACCTGGCGCGACGATGGACCGTGCCGATGGAAGGCATCGTCGGTGGATCCGAGCTGGCAGATGACGAAGTCCGGCCTCTCGGAGCGAGCCAGCTCGATGGTAATGTCGGCCACCTCGTCGTCGGTTCGAGAGTCGGCGCAACCATGGTGATCCGCACTGCGGCCCAGTAGCTCCGAGCCCGTGTAGCCCTTTTGCCCGACTCCGGCGCTGGTCTTGCCTTCGGCCCGAAGAACGTCGAAGAGGGTGGGGCACTGGAAATCATCGGTGTAGGCCCCGATGCCGTGGACCTGCTGGGCTGCCCCGGTGACCATCGTCGCGAAGTTAACCGGCGTGATGGTCGGCATGACCGCCCGCAGCCGGATGCCCCGATGGTCGTGCAGCCGGCTGAGGATCGGCATCTCGTGGCGCCACAGACCCCACGCCGAGACCCCCAGGGCGTCGGGCGCGAGGATCGCCAGCCTGTCGCTGGCGAAGAGATCGGCGACGATGGGCTGGATGGGCCTGGCGTCCGCCGCAGCGGGCCGGGGCACGCCCAGGCACTCGCTCACCGTGGCGGCGATCTGGGTCATCGGGTATACCTCGTGTCGCTCGGACATGGCGATTCCCCTATCCCGTGCCGGAGATCAGACTCGCGAGCATCCCCAAGGTGGCCACAATCCCCCACACGATGAAGCCATAGGTTAGCGACAGGCCGATCACGCCCAGCTTGATGGCCAGCACGATGTATCCGGGCCATACGCCCGCACCCGGTCGACGACCGGCCTGGATCTCACCGGCCACCCGGCGAGCGTCGACGATCCCCCAGATCCACGGCAACACCAGCCACCCGGTCAGGAAGACCCAAAGCCCCTTCCGATACTCGGCGTTGTAGACCTGGCCCAGACCGGGCACCAATAGCGCGAAGACCGTCGCCGCCAGCGGGCACTGCTCGTGACGGTTAGCTGCACAGGCCTCGCAGAAGGACAAGGCGTTCAGCGAGCGCCGGCACACATGGCATACCGGCTTGCCGCACGCATCGCAGGCGGCGGCAGCGACCACCGTGGGATGGAAGAAGCAGGTCTGCGAACCTTCCACGGGCTACCTCCCCCATGGCGAACGCGTTGCGGTGGGATACACCGACGTATTCGCACCAGCTGGGTCACGCTACCTGCCAGTGGGGAACGCGGCGGTCGACGCGACAGTCAGAGTGATAGCGATGCGGAGGCGAGCGGACATGAGACCTGATATGTACCTGCTCCTCACGGCGCTGATCATCGCCCCGGGTACGACGGCTCTCGCCCAGGGCAACGACACCCCCGAAGACGTGGCGGCTAGATTCCTGACCGCCGCCCGCGACGGCGACGCCAACGCTCTTGGCCAGCTCATGGCCGATGGCGACTGGGAGAAGACGCACCCGATTCTCGTCGCCGCCATGGAGCGCCATCCCTGGATCCTGGAGAGCTACCTGGTGGGTGGCGAGGTGGACCTCCAAGAGGTAGTAGAGCGCTCGCCCGATGCCTTGGGCATCGAGAACCTGGCTCGGGTGATGCTGCGATCCACTCGTGCCGATACCGCCCGTCCACTGTACTTGGTGTGGGTGGACGGTGGGTGGAAGGTAGGCACCCCCACAGGACTGCTGGTCGCCCTCTCCCCGCCCGAGGGCGAGGTCAAGCCCGTGCCGGGCTCCGGAACCGCCCGGGGTGCCTTCCACGCCTTCCTTGAGGGGCTGTACCTAGCATCCCTGGGCGAGACCCATGCCGGCACGGCCATCACCCGATCGGTCCTCCACGAGTCCGTCACCGATTCCGCCCTCCAAATGGCGCTGGGGCACGCCGAGCAGGAGCCGTACGTGCTCTACAGCTATGCCGAGGGTACGAGCACCGAGCAGGGGTACGAGGATTTCAGCCCCTTCGGCTTCCAGGTGGTGGTCACCCGGCAGGAGCAAGAGGACGATACCATAAGGGCCTACGCCGTCTCGTCGGGCGCCCGCCAGCCAAAACCCTTCGGCTTGGTTGCCGCGAACACCGATCAGCTCCGCATCGACGGTTTTAGTGGTCTGCTCGTCGGCATCAAGGAGCCCAGCGAGGACGGCTGGTAGCAAGGCGCCAGGAAGTTGAGTCTGCGGACCGAATCTCCCTCCATCGGGCGGCTTCCGCCCGCCACCGACATTGGGGGGACAACGTCCTTGAGCCGAGCACTGGCGCGCCTCATGGCGTACGTCTGCGGTCTCTCTCTCCTAGTCGCAGGTCTGGCCCACGCTCAGCCCACGCCCGAGCCATCCGACCTCAGCTTCGAGGCGGTACCGCCGCCGGAGGCGAGTCCGGACACCGAGCCTGTAGACCCGCCCGTCGATGAGCCGCCCTTTGCCGCTCCCGCCGATCCTTACGGCGGCGCGTACCATCTCGCCCCGGGCATGTGTGACATCGCTGCGCCCACCGAAGAGCTGGAGGTCGTCGCCTACGGCGAGGCCAGATGCCTGGCCGATCCCGAGTCCGACCTGGAGGCCGCCGTCGCCGAAGCCGCTGGCTGGCGCGATCGCTCCGTGGCTGCGTGGGTGGAGCGGGGCTTCCAGATGATCGACAGCGGCGACGAGCAGCGCGTCGGCGATGAGCGCACCTGGTGGGCGTACCTTCAGGCCCTCCCAGCCCATGACGACGAAGGCTGGCTCATCCGGACCGTCGAGCTGGGTGTCTTCTCCAATGGGCTCTACTACCGCAGGCTCCGTGAGGTGCGCACCACCGATCCTAGCCTGGCCGAGCTGGCACGGGAGTGCAAGGAGGCCCTGGCCCATCCCGAATGGACCATGGCCCACAAGGAGTGGGCGCTCCGGCAACTCCGCGAGGACGAGGGCGCCGAGCGGGTCGATGGACTCCTGCGGGCCCTGCGGCATGTGCCCGCCCCGACCACCATGCTCTACCGCATACACAGTCCGGCTCTGGGTGACTTCGGGCCCGACCCACTAGAGACGGGACCCGAGTCCGAGGAGATGCGCGCGGCCTTAGAGGCGGTCATCACCGACCTGTGCCGCCAGTACGGGGTCTCCACGGCGAGCATCTCCGCGGGCATCTGCGATCCCGCCACCAATGAGTTCGCTCTCTGGAACGGCGACACCATGCGCTACAGCGCCTGTGTGGCCAAGCTGCTGATCATCCTCACGGTGTTCGAAGAGGAGGCCGAAGGTAGGCTCCAGGTGGATGCTGGTACGCGCCTTAAGCTCGCGAAGATGATCCGTGCCTCGGCCATGCCCGAGGCGGGCGAGATGGCTCGCCGGGTCGGGCTTCAGCGTATCCGCGAGGTGGCCGAGAGTGAGAAGTACCGGCTCTACGTCCCCGGCGTTGGCGGGCTATGGCATGGCCGGCTGTTCTGGGGCCACTCAGGGGCCACGTACCGTGACCCCGTCGCGCATCTCTCCCATGGCGTGACGGCGAGGCAGGCGCTACGGTTCTACTGGCTGATGGACCAAGGCCGGCTGGTCTCGCCCGAGGCGTCGCACCGGATGAAGATGATCTTCCTGGATAACCGGGTGGGCATCATCTACCACAAGTGCGTGAAGGGTCTGTGGAGCCGTGGCGTGACCATGGTCCGCAAGTCGGGCACATACGCCAGCCACCACAACGACACGCTCATGGTGACGGGCCCGGGCCGGCACTACATCATGGTGGGCCTGGTGACCAGCCACAACGGCGACGCCTTCCTCCAGGCCTTCGCAAAGCGGGTGGATGACTACTTCATCGAGCGGGGGATGGGTAACTCGGGCCGCGCTGGGGGCCGAGGCCCGGCGCGGTAGCAGGTCGGGCGGGGACGCCCTCCCCACCCGAGGAAGGTCACCAGGTCGGGCGGGGACGCCCTCCCCACCCGGAGGCCGGTACCTTGGGTGGCGCTGGGCCTCCGCGCCCAGCGTGGCGTAGCAGGTCGGGCGGGGACGCCCTCCCCACCCGAGGAAGGTCACCAGGTCGGACGGGGACGCCCTCGCCACCCGGGGGCCGGTACCTTGGGTGGCGCTGGGCCTCCGCGCCCAGCGTGGTGGCAGGTCGGACGGGGGGGGGCACATGCCAGGTGGTGTCGGGATCATGGAAAGACCCAGGCTGCCTCACATCTCAGAAGATGGTGCCACGTACTTCGTGACCTGGTGCCTGCGGCGTGGGCAGCCGCACCTCAGCGAAGTCGAGCGGCAGTTGGTCGCCGATGCTCTACGTGCCTTCGACGGGGAGCGGTACAACCTGTTCGCTTACGTGGTGATGGACGACCATGTCCATGTGGTGGTCCGTCCCCTTCAGGAGTTGGGTTTGTCGCAACTACTGCACACGTGGAAGTCGTATACCGCCAACAAGCTTCAGCGCAGTGCAGGCCGACGAGGCTCGGTGTGGCAGTCGCGACGACATGATCGCATTATCCGTTCGGAGACTGACCTCTGGGAGAAGATAGACTACGTGCTGACCAATCCTGTCCGCAGGTGGGGAGTGGAGGACTACCCCTATGCGGGCAGGGGTACGTGGCCGGTTGGCTGGTAATGGGCCGCTGGGGCAGGAGCCGGGGATCTCTCCTTGGGTGGCGCTGGGCCTCCGCGCCCAGCGTGGTGGCAGGTCGGA